>JAUXBD010000328.1 GCA_030619585.1 Desulfobacteraceae bacterium | reverse complement strand
GCTTTTGCCCAATGGAATACTTCTCATGACAGAGAAAATTATTCATAAGGAAAAGGAGTTTGCCGCCCTTCACCATGAGTTTTATTGCAGGTTTAAAAAAGAAAACGGGTATTCTGATCTGGAGATAAGTCAAAAGCGGGATGCCCTTGAAAACATTCTAATATCTGAAACCATTGAAGACCACCTAAGACGCTTTAAAGATGCAGGTTTCAAAAAGATTGATGTGTGGCAAAAGTGGTTTAACTTTGCGGCATTTATCTGCCGGAAATGATTTTTTTATGTATAGACTGCTGGAAAAATACGATTTTTTGGAACGTACGCCATTTTACAATGAACTTGCCGAATTGATTAATACCAAAAAGAAACATGTGGCAAGGTATGTTGAAAAAGATGAAAACCTGAGTAAAGTTAAAAACGGGCTGCCTGATGTAACACCTTCAATCATAGATCTGGATTCAGACTGGATCTGTATAGGTAAAAAGAGTGATCTGAACCCTTCACAGCATGCAGAGCTTTACAAATCACTTCGCCTTCTTTGTCCTTGGAGAAAAGGCCCTTTTGATATCTTCGGGATAAAGGTGGATGCTGAGTGGGTCTCCTATCTTAAATGGAACAGGATAAAAGATCATATCAAGCCGTTGGCAGGAAGACGAATTCTTGATGTCGGATCCAGCTGCGGTTATTACCTGTTTAAGATGGCTTCATACAGACCGAAAATGGTTGTGGGAATTGAGCCGTACATAAGGTTCTACTGCCAGTATTTGGCCCTTAACCACCTGATTCAGCTCCCTTACACATATTGTATCCCGGCTAAACTTGAAGAGATGCCTGTTTTTAAAAGTTATTTTGACACGGTTTTTTGTATGGGCATACTCTACCACAGGAGATCACCCATAGATACCTTGAAAGTGATTCATGAAAATATGAAAAAGGGCGGTGAGCTTGTTCTTGAGACCATGGTTATTAAAGGAGACTCAGACACAGCACTTTTCCCCCGGGATCGGTATGCTAAAATGAGAAATATATTTTTCATCCCCACTGTGCGCTGTTTGACATCATGGCTCAAATGTGCCGGTTTTGAAAATATAAGATGGATTGATACCACACCCACAACATTAAATGAGCAAAGAAAAACCGATTGGGTAAATACCGAGTCCCTGGAGGATTTTCTTGACCCTGATGACCCGGCTAAGACAATTGAAGGATATCCAGCGCCTTTGAGATCAATACTCATTGCAGATGCAAAATAGTTCGACCCCTGAAATCAATATCACAAAAGGATTTTTTAATTGAAGTTCTTAAATGTTTTTGTTAGAGATTCAAAAGATTTGTCCCAAAGCACCATCATTAATATTTTGCTGGCAGTTTTTTTGCGATCAGGCTTTTTGTCACGACTCTAATTATAACCATAAAAGGAGGTAGGCAGCATGGCATCAAATCATTGGCCCACTGAAAATTGGCCGGAAGGTGTTGCTCGTGAAGTTTCAGGATTTGAAAACCCCTTGTTTAATATTCTTGATGAAGCTGCAAGAAATTATCCTGACAATGTATACACAATCTTTAACGGCGGCACCAGAACTTATGCTCAAGTAAAGGATACTGCTGATAGAATAGCTAACTTTCTTGCCGCAAGGGGAGTCGAAAAAGGAGACAGGGTTGCCATCTTTCTTCCAAACCTGCCCCACTATCCTGCAATATATTTCGGGATCCTCAAGGTAGGCGCAGTGTGTGTAACCTGTAATCCCCTGTACACTGGATCGGAATTGAACTATCAGCTAAAGGATGCGGGTGCCAAGGCTGTCTTTTGTATGGATCACCCTAAATTTTACCCCACTGCCGTTGAGGCTGTCAATGGGACAGATATTGAAACAGTAGTTATCTGCGGAGTAAAATCGTATCTTCCCAAAATAAAGGGGTTTCTCGGTAGTTTACTTGGCAAGATCCCCAAGGCGGAAAAACATGTTCCAGGGCATCTTTTTTTTGACGAAGTTGTCCAGGATGCCAAACCCCAGCCGCCTTCAGTCCAGATCAATCCCACCGAGGATCTCGCATTAATAATTTATACCGGCGGGACAACCGGTGTGCCAAAGGGTGCGGCACTAACCCACGCCAATTTTCAATATGATCTAACCGCTATGGATGAGTGGGGCAGACTGGTACACGAGCCGGGAGGAAAACCTGAAACATTCAGACAGGGTGGGTTTCATACTTATTTGGGAGTTCTTCCATGGTACCACAGTTTTGGTATGACTGTTTGCATGATGTCGGCATGCGGAACCGCCAGCCGTATGGTATGCATCCCTGACCCCAGGGCGGGTGATCCACCCTTTACAGAGGTCTTAAAGGCTGTTCAAAAGTACAAACCAACGGTTATGCCCGCAGTGCCCACCATTTTTGTGGCATTTACAAACCATCCCCTAATAGATCAGTATGACCTGAAATCAATTATGGCCTGCTTTTCAGGTGGAGCCCCTTTGGCTCCAGAAGTGTGTAAGCAGTTTGAGGAAAAAACCGGTGCGGTTATATTTGAAGGTTACGGCCTTAGTGAAACAGCCCCTGTGGCCAGTGCGAATCCTACGGACAAGGAAAAGAGAAAAATTGGTTCCATCGGCTTTCCTATTCCCGGCACTAATATCAAAATCCTTGACCTGGAAACCGGCTTTAAAGATTTGCCAAAAGGCGAAGATGGCGAAATTGCCATATGCGGTCCCCAGGTTATGCAGGGTTACTGGAACAAACCTGAGGAGAACAAGCAAGTTTTCCGTGAAATTGACGGGGAAAGGTACTTTTTGACCGGTGATATCGGCCATGTTGATGAAGAGGGGTACATAATAATAACTGATCGAAAAAAGGATATGGTTTTGGTCGGCGGATTCAATGTTTACCCCCGTGAAGT
>JAUXBD010000272.1 GCA_030619585.1 Desulfobacteraceae bacterium | reverse complement strand
AGTACGGCTTTGAAATTGGAAATAAAAGTAAGTAAAACGTAAGAAGGAAATAATACAGATCGAAATGTATTTTGCAGCTAACGGTTTGCGCTTAACCCACATTGCAGCTATTAACTCCTAATTTTCTGATTTCAAGACGAATCGGTTTTTAAAATTTCCACAGGTACCACTACGGATTTTTTTCTGTGGAAGGGGACAGGTTTATATCCCAACAGGTCATAAATCTCTTTGGCTTTTTGTTCGGGAACCGTACACTGGCGAATAACGATGGTTTGGTTGTCTATATTTTTAAACGATGTGGTTACCATTTTCTGGGTGTTCATAATACGAACTATTTCATTCCACTGGTATTTGTAATCTTTTTGTTTCAATTGATAACGGATTGTTGACACCAGCCAGTAAGCCAACAAACCAAGGTGTAGGTGTGCCATAGAAGCATCATCGGTCTTGTGATAGACAGGGCGTAAATCAAGGTCGGTTTTCAAAACCCTGAAAGTGTATTCAATTTCCCGGATAACATTGTAGATTGCCCATAATGTCTTCTCGCTTTTTTCGTCCAATGTTGTACGCAAAAAATAAATCCCAGCTTTTTTATCAAAGTCTTCTCCTGTTTTATGCCGGCAACTTATTGAGGTTGCCGCTGCTTTTCCATCATCGGTTATGGCAATATCATAATAACGGTGTACCGAATGATATTTCTCTTTCAACCGGCCAAGACGCTGATTTACTTTATCCAGCTTTTTTGTACCCCCTTTTTTGTGGATGCCTTCATTGATACTTTGAATGCCTTCTTCAAACCGTTGAGATAAAAGTCCGTTCATACTGTTCTCTTTCAAAGCTTTGGCCTTGCTTTTTACCCATAAATAAGTGTCATTATCCTGGTCTTGTCCACCTGTGGGTTTTACCCTCATCAATTCTATGGGCTGTTTTCTTTTGTCAAAAATCCCCACGGGTTCTTTTTCCGTATCAGCCTGGTAGTTTTTTAAGTTTGACCTTGATACACACATATAGTCATATCCTTCCCCGCGCAACATTTTTAAGTTATCCTTTGTGGCTATTCCGGCATCAATCACCACTATCGGTTTTCGCCTGGAGAAAGAAGTCTGGCTGCTAATGGTATCAACAAGGGATTTTAGGGTTTTACTGTCGGTCATATTGCCCCGGAAAATGTTGGAATATTTCAAAAAACCCTCCCTGTTGATCACGATGGCCAAAACAACCAATTTCGCATCTTTTCTCTTTTCTTTGCTCCGACCGAATTTGGCTATTTTGCTGTTAAACATTCTTCCCTCGAAATAGGTGTTGGTCAAATCATACAAAATGATTTTGTCATCCAAATCAAAAAGCTCATTGGTCTTCTGCGACAGGTGCCTTTCCAATTGGTCTTTTATGGAATACAACTCATTGCTTATTTCATAGAGTTTGTCTTTTGTAAGCTTGTCTTTATCATAACCGGTAAGTTCGCATACACCGGAATTTTCTTTTATAAACCTTGTGGTCTTTAACTCCGATGCCGGATAAACAGCACGGCTGATAATATGGGTGGAGGCCAGGGATATCTCCTCTTCAGCCCAATTCGACTGACGAAGGAACCCGCTGATGTTTAACTGATCAAATGCCTGTTTGCATAACCACTCGGCCCCCACCTCCCGGGCATCTTTGTTTTTAACCGTGTCAATATCTACTATTTGCCAGTCAGCCCCATTTGTCTTAACATCATAGCTCCGCTTTTTTCGTATCTCATTGTAAAAATGACGTGCCAATTGCTCTACTTGTTCATCCGGCTGCTCAAGCGGCAAACGCATCTTTCCCTGGACCATCTCTTCGATACGTTTGCCCAGTTGTATCTTTTGTTCATCCGTGGAAAGCTCTTCCAGTTTGCCCAAACCAATGATAACACGGTGGCGTACCCTGCCTTCAAGCCGGAAACTCTCGCAGAGTTGATAGAGGCTGTAACGCTTTTTGGTCGTCTTGTTATATTTGGATAACGGTTTGACAAACATGGTGCAAGTTTACCTCCTAACTTGTTACTTGTCAAGCCTTCAGGTACCACTACATTTGAAATCTGCAAACACATAAAAATATAACTGCCTGAAATTGAGTTAACTGAAAAATAACTGAAAATCAATTGAGGCGTAATAGACAAAAAGGAGGCTGTGAAGCTCTGTTTATTGCGTATTTATTAGCTTTGAAGCAAATCAAAGGTTATGAATAAAAAAAGTGCTTTTACTGTGGTAGCACAATCATAAAAAAAAATGGGATCAGGAATGGTAAACAGAAGTATAAATGTTTCGCCTGCAGCAAGCAGTTTATAGGAGGAAATAGAATTTCTCCCAAAGAACTTTGGAGAGAATATCGAGAGGGGAAACAGACCTACACCCAGTTAGCAATAACACACAAATGTTCACAACGCACCATCCAAAGAAAATTAGACCAGTACCAAGTCACTTTGTCTGAGAAGCCCCCCAGAGAAGTCGTTGTTTTGATGGATACCACCTACTGGGGAAGAGGACTTGGGATTATGCTTTTTAGGGATAATATTACCAAAAAGAATTTACTGAAGTATTATATAAAATACGAAACCAACCTCAAGTACAGGGAAGGGGTAGAAGAATTAAAATCCAGAGGATATATTATTAAAGCCATTGTCTGTGATGGACGCCGAGGCCTGATCCAATCATTTACAAACGTACCAGTGCAAATGTGCCAGTTCCATCAGGCAGCAATTGTCAGGAGATACATTACAAAAAATCCCAGGATGTCTGCTTCCATTGAGTTAAAGCAAATAGTGGAACAGATGAAACAGACCGACAGGGAGTCGTTTGAAGGGGCTTTAAACGAGTGGGGACAAAAGTGGAAATCGTTTCTGAATGAAAGGTCCGTGAATGAAAAAACAGGTAAAACCTTTTACACACATAAACGATTAAGAAGTGCGCACCGGAGTTTAAAAACAAACCTTAAATGGCTGTTCACCTGGTATGATCACATGGAACTTAACATCCCCAATACAACAAATGCAATAGATGGCCATTTTGCAGATTTGAAGACAAAGCTCAGAAATCACAACGGCCTTTCTATCGAAAGAAAAAAGAAATTTATTGATGAGTTTTTGAAGGTATAAAGACTTCTGAAAAAGTAAAAGGAGCCCCAAAAACGAACTCCTTTTCTTTTGACTTTTTCGTCAGTCATCAAGTGTATCCCTGGCAGGTTGCTCTCCAGCATAGCCTACTTCCGTTTAGCTTGACAAAACAAAGATAATAACCAAATTGTTAGTGGCCAAAAGCTGTTGAAAAACACAGCCTCCTTTTTGTCCACTTGGACATCAGCACTCCAAAATAGCCTCCTTTTTGTCTATTATACCTCAATTGTTGATAACTTCACGGGTTATTAACCGGGTTTTTTAATTTTTAGGACTTTTTGCTGCAATGTGGGTTAACCGGCGGCGGGCCTTGGTAATACTTTTGCTCATGCTAGAGCTCAAGCCGTCCGTGTTGAAGCGCTTGTTAGACGCCTTTTATACTTATTTATGACCGATCACGACTAACCT
>JAUXBD010000238.1 GCA_030619585.1 Desulfobacteraceae bacterium | reverse complement strand
TGATTAAGGAGAGGGGGAGATTCATAAATAGCCTGAAGTCTTTTGCCTACCTGAGGGTTAATTGCACTCAGGGTTTCAAATTTGTAGCGATGTACGATGCAGGCATCTGCCTGCCCGAAAAAGACAGGCAGCACTGCCTGTGAAGTCTTCTCCACCCGTTTGAATTTCTGTATGAAAACAGAACTCTTAGGAAGCGAGTGCTCAAGCAGCATAGTTTCAAACCATAAAACAGCAACCTCACCGTTCATACCTTTCTCTATTGCTATCTTTTTGTTTTGCAACTGTTCTAATGTTTTAATGCCTTTGTCTTTATTCACAAGAAGCACGTAATCGTTTACCGGTTTTCCATCCCGAAGAGAGACAAAAGCCGGTTCCATGTTAACCAGATTTCTAATTTTTAAATAATCTATGCTAGATATGGTAAGCACATCGATTTTACCCATATTGAAATTTTGAACAGCTGAATCAATATCCGGCAAAACATTATTTTCCAACCTGTATTCAGGGAGCTTTTCCTTTCTTACCTTACGAAGCAGTAAAACAACGGCTACTTTGGCGTCCTTTTTAGCCACACCGGAAATTGTGTTTGCCAAACTTGCCATCCTTAAAACCTTATCCGGTTCAGCCTGCCCTAAACTCGTAAAAAGAAAAGGCACCGTACCTGACATAAAAAAGCAGACCAAAACAATTGCTTTTCTGAAACATTTCATCTTTTCTTCTGTTTGCAATGATTTTTCCAGCATATAATCCCTAGGGTACGAATAAGTCTGCTGCAAGGTTAATGATATGGCATTAAATTATTTCCAAAGTTCAGGCCGTAAGGTAATATAATTGAAAAAAATGTTCAGTATTTTTTGTAAATCTTTTTCCTGCTGATAAAATTTAACACCGACTCGGTAAAGTTTTTTATTTGACATTTGCTTAATCCAGCGTACTTCAACCTGAATAATGAGCGGTTCTTCAAGAATTGGAAAATCGATTTCAACCGTAATAATTTTACCGGTTTTTAACAATGATGCATCTTCTTCTTTACATAAAAAACCTAAACCATTCTCACTCAAATCAAGAAGAGGAAGAGCATTGTTACGTTTCAAAATAAAATTAACAGGTGAGGCCTCTGTATATTTGATTCTGAACAAGGGAGTGATGCCGGGCTTTTTAAGCGTTTCAGGCAAAGGGGTTGACATTTCACTTTCACGAACTATCTCTCGGCCGGATTGTCTCGCTTTAAATTTATTGATATTTGGAATTTTAAAACTATTTTTACAGTCAGGGCATTCCCGGTTCCTGCCGTCATTTTCTAAAATCGTGTCGATCACCTTGCTGCAGTTGTTACAACGGATTTTCAAACGAATAGCCGTTCCTGCTTCCTCGGTTAAACCTAGATGTCTCATAGTTTCAATGATTTTGTTTCTTTTAACAGGCTTTTCAAAATATGCATCAAACATAAAATCATGCGCCTTTATTACGTCACCTGGATCGTCAACAGGTTTATGGACAATAATTTTTATGGCGTTGCTTTCTTTAATTCCTTTTTCTGATTCCATTCTTCTAATTTCTGATAGCATCTCTATCCAGTCAATCCCAGGAGTATTAATATCGAGAAAGATGATGTCATATGTTGCTTTTTCTTCTAACGAATTGGAAAACACATCGATTGCCATTTTACTGTCTGCAGTAAAATCGCAGTTACCATAGGGTCTGAGAATGCCTTGCAACGACTCGCAATCGGAAGAGTTGTCATCTATTATCAATATCTTCAATGGATTCATCTGAAGTTCCCTTTCTCATCCCATGATTGGCCCTTTATTTATTGTATCCATAAAATGATTCTCCAATTTTGGAGCTGCATCAGACTGGAATATGTTTCACCAATATTGAGTTTTAAGTAAATCAAAATAGCAAGCAGGTGTATGTCGTTAAGCTATAAGATTGCTATAACATACCATTAAAATAAAAACGAGAACAAAAATAAAACATAAGGATATCAAACCCACACAATTAACATGCCCCCTCTGCGCCTTTAAAACTGCACTCGAAACAATTACCGGTTTCTCTCCTGTTGACATTTTTTAACTTTTACATGTAAAGTTAAAAAAACAATTAACCGCTCAGGAACATAGGGAGACATGGATAAAGGAAAAAATTTCAACCATCCTGCAAAGGGCAGCACAATCAAGGCAGAACCTGTTAAAAACTTAGATGACATCAAGGCCATTGAGAAACTGCTTTCACACAATCCCCGGGACTTAGCACTTTTTAGCCTGGGGATAAACACATGCCTTAAAGTGGGTGATCTTCTCAAAATCAGGGTAAGACAGGTCACAGACATTGAACTTTTAGGTGAAATTGCGCTTACAAAAAGCAAACCGGAAAACCGGGTAAAATTTACCTTAAACACCTCATGTGTTAACACAGTCAAGAATCTGGTAAAGGCCGAAAATTCAGACCATAATGATTATCTTTTTAAAGGAAGGCGCGGTCCTTTGTCTATTCATGCTGTCAACAACCTGGTTAAAAAGTGGTGTGCCGGCATTAACCTGAAGGGCAACTATGGAAGTCATACCCTCCGAAAAACCTTTGGGTATCAGCAGTTGATCCATTTCAATGTCGGTTTGCCCGACCTGATGGTTTTATTCAGCCATTCTTCTAAGCGTCAAACCCTGGAATACCTGTGCGTTGGGCCAAAAGCGCTAAACGATATAGGTGATTACATTGTGCCGGCAAGAAAAGAACCTGTTAATGGGAAACTGAAGCAAAGACTGGCGGCATCTGAAAAAAGAGAAACGCGGCTAAAACAAGTTATAAGGGAGCTTAAGGAGAGTGAGGAAAAGTTTAAGACATTTTTTGAAAATGCAAATGACCAGATAGTTTATACTGATCTGGAAGGAAGAGTCCTTGAAGTAAATGACTCAGCCACCCGGGATATATTCGGCCAGACGCGCAAAGAAGCCCTGGGAAAGCACATAGCAGAACTTGGTATTTTTACCGATAAAACACTTGAAGATATTTATGCGAAATCCAAAGTCACGGCCATGGACAATCAGCCTCTCCGTGTGGAACTTAAAGCTTTCCACAGAAACGGCTCTGCCATCTATATTGATATTAACTCCACGTTGATGCAAAAAAATGGAAAGACAAAAGGTATTATAAGCATAGTACGGGATATCACAGATCGTAAAAAGGTGGAGTTTGCTCTACAGGAAAGCAGGGAGATGGCAAGGGCACTTTTGAATGCCACCACCGATTCTGTGATGCTTCTTGATACCGAAGGTATAATTCTTGATTTAAACGCATCATATGCGGAAAAATTCGAAAAGAAAATCGATGAAACCATAGGTCTGTGCCTATGGAATCTTTTACCACCTGAAGCAGCAGAAAAAAACAGAATAAAATTCAGACGTGTCCTTAAATCAGGTGAATCCATCCGTTTTGAAGAAAGATACAAAGACATGTGGTTTGATCATGTTATCTACCCTGTTCATGATATAAACCAAAAAGTATCAAGCCTTGCAGTCTTTACCCGTGACATCACCATGCGCAAGCAGACTGAAGAGTCTCTGCTCAACCACCGAGATCAACTTGAAAAGCTTGTCAAGGAGCGTACCTCCAATCTTGAAGATGCAAACACAGCTTTAAAGGTTCTGCTTAAAAGAAGAGAAGACGACAGGGTTGAACTTGAAGAGAAGATGGTAGCCAATGTGAAGGAACTTGTACTGCCCTTTTTGGAAGAGCTGAAAATGAGCCTGCTTGACGAAAGGCAAAAGGCATTTACCGATATAATCGAATCAAACTTAAACGATATAACATCCCCTTTTGTACATGGTCTCTCAACAAAATATTACAGCTTTTCTCCAACAGAAATAAGAATAGCAAATATTATCAAGCAGGGTAAATCCACAAAAGAGATAGCAGCCATATTGAAGATGTC
>JAUXBD010000220.1 GCA_030619585.1 Desulfobacteraceae bacterium | reverse complement strand
GAACACGATACCCTTGCTTCAGCAATACTTGTTACAGATTCGAAAAGACTCGCAAAAGAGGTCGCCCACGCAGTTGCAGCACAACTGGAGAGTTTGAGCCGTAGGGAAATAGCTGAAAAATCCCTTGCAAATTATGGCGGTATTATTGTGGTTCCTGACATTGAAACAGCCCTGGAGATTGCCAACAGGTTTGCACCTGAACATCTTGAGCTTCAAATAAGAGATCCATTTGAATATATTGGTCAGATCCGCAATGCCGGAGCGGTATTTATCGGTGACTACACACCCGAGCCTGTTGGTGATTATATTGCCGGGCCCAACCATGTTCTTCCCACAGCCGGAACTGCAAGATTTGCCTCAGCACTTTCTGTGGATAATTTTATAAAAAGGACAAGTCTCATAAGTTATTCAGAAAAAGCGTTTAAAAAAGAGGCAAAGGATATTATCCGAATAGCTGATATGGAAGGGTTGGAAGCACATTCTCATTCAGTCAGTGTAAGGCTTGAATCGAAAAAAAGTTACAACCGGACATGACCTGCTCCTTTCAGCCAACCTGCCATGCTATATAAGGCCCTAACTGATCATGGTGGTCATGACGGGAAAATTCAACTCCCACAAGGTTGCCTTTAATACTCCTTACAACAACCTCTCTTTTAATGAGGGATTCCTGCTTGTCATCTAAGCGAAACTCCAGCAAAATCTTCTCCCCCGTATCAAATTTATGTTCAATACTGGGCTCGAAGCCAAGACCGATACGGGACAGACTCACAACTGTCATAGAGCCTCTGTTATTATCTTTTAAAGAGGTATATGCGCCGACCAGATTCAGTTGTTTTCTGTTATGCTTTCTTCTTTCCAGGATAACCGAGTAAGAATGTCCGCAGGAGCAGTTGCATTTTATCCTAACAGCTTTTTCAATATCCTTGAATTTGGAAACATTTGCCGTTTTCGCCTTGTTACATTTCGGACAGATAAAAGTGGACATATTTTGTTCATTTATAAGCACCTTTGCTGTCATCAATATCCTCCGACATTCAAGAATTAAATAAGTTACAGTAAAAACCCGGAGCGGAGTTATTTTACTTTAACAGCTCCATCGCCTTTTGGGTAATATTATCCGGCGTAAATCCAAATTCTTTAAAAATAGTTCCCCCCGGCGCTGAAGCACCAAAGCGGGACACCCCTATTATTGAACCGTTTTCCCCACAATACCGCTCCCATCCCATTGGAATACCTGCTTCAATAACAAGACGGGGTGTGCTGTCGGAAGGAAGTACCGTGTCTTTATAGCTCTGTGAAGTTTTTTCAAAAAGCTCCCAGCTTGGCATACTCACAACCCTTGCTGCGATATCTTTTGCGGCAAGCATCTCTTTTACATCAAGTGCAATATGCACTTCAGCTCCGGTTGCAATCAGAATAATATCCGGTTTAGAATCAGTATCCGACAGGATATAAGCTCCGTTTTCAAAACTGCTTTTGACACCATCCCTGTCCAAAACAGGCAGTTTCTGACGACTTAGAATAAGGGCGACAGGACCGTCGCTTGCTTTTACAACCATACGCCAGGCATCGGCCGTCTCTGTGGCATCAGCCGGCCGGATTACCGTCAGACCCGGAATTGCCCTGAGGGATGCTATATGCTCCACAGGCTGGTGTGTGGGGCCGTCTTCTCCAACAGCAATGCTGTCATGGGTAAACACATATATAACAGGCAGTTTCATTATAGTCGCCACCCTGATGGCCCCTCTCATATAGTCGGCAAACGCCAGGAAAGTGCCGCCATAAGGTCTGATTCCTCCATGCAGAAACATTCCGGAAATTACACCCCCCATGGCATGCTCCCTGACTCCAAACCTTATATTACGGCCAATGTAGCTGTCTTTTTGAAACTCTTTGTCAGAATCTATATATGTTTTATTTGATGGAGCCAGGTCTGCCGACCCACCCATAAGTGTAAGAAGGTTTTGGGCTATGCCGTTTAAAGCCTTGCCTGATGCTGCCCTTGTTGCAATGGGGCCGTCGGAAACTGCAAACTCAGGTATCCCATTATCCCACCCCGAAGGAAGATTCCCGGTAACTGCGTCATGCAACTGTGCAAAAAGATCAGGGTGATTGTCTTTATAGGTATTATATATTTTCCCCCATTGAGACTCAGCCACATCTCCCTTTGTTAAACACTTTCTAAACTCATCTAAAGCTTTTTCAGGCACGTAAAAAGTTTTGTCCGTTGGAAATCCTAAATTTTCTTTTGTAAGGGCTATCTCCTGGTCACCCAAAGGAGCGCCGTGTGCGTCAGCCGAGTCCTGTTTGTTGGGGCTTCCAAAAGCGATATGTGTTCTAAGAACAATCAAAGTGGGCTTTTGTGTTTCAGCCTTTGCAGATTCTAAAGTTTTATATATTGCAGCAAGATCATTACCGTCATCAACAACTATCACATGCCAGTTATATGATTTAAAGCGAAGGGCAACATCTTCTGTAAATGCTATATCCGTGCTGCCTTCAATTGAGATCTTATTGTCATCATATAGGCAGATTAGCCTGCCAAGGCCAAGATGGCCTGCAAGAGATGCTGACTCAGATGCAACACCCTCCATCATATCACCGTCACCGCACATCACATACGTAAAATGATCAACAATATCATGCCCTGGTCTATTAAACCTGGCTGCAAGGTGGCGCTCCGCCATTGCCATACCCACGGCATTTGCAAAACCCTGTCCAAGAGGGCCGGTTGTTGTTTCAACACCGGGAGTCTGACCAAACTCGGGATGGCCCGGAGTTTTGCTTTCCCACTGCCGAAAATTCTTTATATCCTCAAGACTAAGGTCATAACCTGTGAGATGAAGCAGGCTGTAAATAAGCATGGAAGCATGGCCGCCTGAAAGCACAAAACGGTCCCGGTCCAGCCATGCCGGATTTTTAGGGTTATGTTTCAGGATGCGGGTCCACAAAACATAGGCTGCCGCTGCCAGTCCCATGGGGGCGCCGGGATGACCGGAGTTGGCCTTCTGGATTGCATCAATGGAAAGTGTGCGTATGGTGTTAACGCAAAGCTCATCAATCTCTGTCTGTCCTTCCGGCAAACCATCGTTCATAATCTTAATTCTCCTTAACTTTTTGTTATGGTTTAATATATTACAAAGCCCTTAGGTGTTCCGGTTTCAATTCGACTTTACCGGCAAGGGCTTGATCTATCAATTCTATTGTCTTTCTCTTTTCCTTTGGCAATCTTGCCTTTATAGGCAGGTAGTTTGATGCATGGTTCGCATGAAACAGCCCCCGTGATAGATCTGTATTTGCTATCATGGTTCTTAGCTCTTCCAGCATCTCATGGGGTTCGATCATATCAAATACGCCCTGTTCATAATCTTTATATAAAGGGGTGTCAGGGATCAGCATCAAACTAAGAGCCCCCACATATTCCGGGTCTATTGCCGAAAGCACCCTTCCTGTTTCGGTTGCATGTATATGTGAACGTTTTCTTCCCGCAATCCCTAAAAGCACCGTAATGGATAGCTTGATACCGGCCTGCCTTATCTTTCTCCCCATATCTATCATTTTTTGAGCATCCGCACCTTTTCTGATCGCCTCCAGGGTAACATTATCACCTGTTTCAAGTCCCATATAGGCAATACCAAGGCCGTGTGATCTCAACTCTTTAAGTTCATCAATGGTTTTCATCTTAATGCTTTTGGAATTGGCATACACTCCGACTCTGGTAATCCAGGGGAGATTCTTTTTTATTTCAACAAGGATATTAAGGAGTCTTTTTTGGGGAATGATAAGGGCATCCCCGTCGCAGAGAAACAAACGCCTCTGGTATTTGAAGTGTTTGGCTGCATAGGCTATATCACCCATGATAATATCATCGGGTTTTATTGTAAACCGGCCCCACTTGTAAGCGGCGCAAAATGTGCATTTGTTATGCGAGCACCCTTGGGTTACCTGGAGCAGGATGCTGTTTGCCTCACTAGGAGGCCTGATTATCACCCCTTCATAGTTCATCGGTAAATTTTCCCATCTGTTACTCAATGTCATTAACTTAGAAAACCTGGAAATACCATGAGCATTTTTTCTACCATGAAGGTCATGAAGAAAAGAGAAAAAATCTTCATGCTCTTCACGCTCTTCATG
>JAUXBD010000365.1 GCA_030619585.1 Desulfobacteraceae bacterium | reverse complement strand
TTCCTAAGACCGCTTGGCCTCCGACTTTAGGTGGTTGGTTGGTGCCGTTTTATTAAAATCGACAAAATGCCTTTAATTCCAGCATTTATTTTTTCTCACCTTCTCAACTTCTTATCTTCTTAACTTCTGTTATATCAAATCTATGCATCGGTCTCAGGTTCAGGAGGCATGGGAATTTTAAAGACCTGTACCCCCTCTTCCTTTAACACATTCTCCTCATCCTTTGTACTAACACCTCTTATGTTCCTTGGTTCCGTAACACCGTAATGTATCTTCAGTGCTTCTTTTGTAAATTCACCTCCCACATCATCAAAATTTTTCTTTACGTATTCAACCATTTTTTTATTTAGATCCGCAAAGGCCATAGCATGATTCTGGTCATCATTCTTGATTTTCTGCGGTGAATTCTGGGATGATTTCACCATGCCAAAGGTGGATGGTATTTTGGAAACATCTTTATCATCACAGACAGGGCATGTTACAAGGTCTCTTTTTTTCTGACTTTCATATGCCTTATTATCCTCAAACCAACCTTCAAACATATGCCCTTTTGAACACTGTAAGTCAAAAACTATCATAGATGGCACCTTAACCTTGTAAAAATTTTCAATTACCTATTTAATAATCATGATTACGTTATCATATAGATGAATTTTTTTAAAGAAATTATTGACATACTTGTTTGTTAAACACTAATTACAGTAAAATAACTAATGTGACAAAATAGTATTAATCCAACATTTAATGGAGAGCAAAGGTCATGAAAAACATTTTTCTTGCCGGAATTTTAGCAATTGTTCTGTTTTGTACGCCGGTTTGGGCTGAAACAATGTATGTTATTGATGTTTTAACCATAACTTTAAGGACAGGCCCGGGTACTGGACATAAAATAACAAAGATGCTGGAATCAGGACAAAAGGTTGATGTTATTGAAGAAAGCGAGGAGTGGGCAAAGGTGGTATTACCCAACCAGACAGAAGGTTGGGTTTTAAAACGTTATATTACACCGGAAAAGACAAGTCGCATGGTACTGGGAAAACTGGGAAAAAAGCATGAGCAGCTTCTCTTGCAGTTTTCCTCCCTGCAAAAGGAGAATATAGGGCTTAAAGATGAAAATAAACGTCTTAACTCAGAACTTAAAAAGAGCAACAAACAACTTGAAACAACAAGCGATAGCTACCAAAACCTGAAAAAAAATTCCGCAAATTTTCTTCAACTGGAGGAAAATCACAATAACGCCACTTACCAGCTTGCACAACAAACAAAAAAAATTGAACAGTTAAAAGAAGAGAATTGGGGAGATTTTATCAAGGCATTTTTGTACGGAGCGGGCGTGCTTATCCTGGGATTTATAATAGGATTTGCATCAAAACGTTCGAGCCGCCGTTCATCTTTGTTGTAAGATATTCTTATGGATCTAAAAACAGATTTTCTTATCATCGGGAGCGGTGTTGCAGGTCTAATGTTTGCCTTGAAGGTGGCAGAGTTCGGAAGTGTCGCACTTATCACTAAAAAAAAAATAATGGACAGCAACACAAACCGTGCCCAGGGTGGAATTGCATCTGTTTTTGGTGAGAAAGACTCATTTGACCTTCATATTAAAGACACTCTTTCTTCCGGCAATGGTCTCTGCAAAAGAGATATTGTTGAAATGGTGGTTAAGGACGGGCCGGCAAGGATCAGGGAGTTAACCGATCTTGGCGCAAAATTTTCCCTCAGCAAAAAAAAAAGTTCAACACAAGGTATCCCTAATTTTGATCTTGGCCGTGAAGGTGGTCACTCAGAGAACCGTATTGTTCATTCCAAAGATATGACCGGAAAAGAGATTGAGCAGGTTCTAGTGGACCGCGTTAAAAAACACAAACAAATTTCACTGTTTGAAAACCACATTGCAGTAGATCTTATCACATGGTCAAACCACATGAGAAGAGGCCATATAACAACTGCCCGTGAAGATACCTGCTGCGGAGCCTATGTGCTTGATAACAACACCGGCCGGGTGAAAACCTTTTGTGCCCAAATAACCCTTCTTGCCACCGGAGGGGCCGGCAAGGTTTACCTCTACACAAGCAACCCCGACATTGCCACGGGTGACGGCCTTGCAATGGGATACAGAGTGGGCGCCACTGTGGCAAATCTTGAATTTGTACAGTTTCACCCCACATGTCTGTATCACCCTGAAGCCAAGAACTTTTTAATTTCAGAAGCTGTACGGGGAGAAGGCGCCATTCTTGTCAACAGCGCAGGAAAGCCCTTTATGGAGAAATACGATCCACAAAGAGATCTTGCATGCAGGGATGTGGTTGCCAGGGCAATTGACACTGAGCTGAAAAGAAGCGGGGAGGACTCTGTATTTCTCGATATAACTGATAAAGATTCCGGGTTTGTTAAAAAAAGGTTTCCCAACCTTTATGAAAGATGCCTTACATTTGGCATAGATATGACAAAAGACCCTATCCCGGTGGTACCGGCAGCCCATTACATGTGCGGCGGTGTTGTAACTGACATGAATGGCAAAACTGATATACATCATCTATATGCCATAGGAGAGACCGCCTGCACAGGTCTTCACGGTGCCAACCGACTGGCAAGCAACTCGCTGCTGG
>JAUXBD010000254.1 GCA_030619585.1 Desulfobacteraceae bacterium | reverse complement strand
TGCGCTTAAGCATGACCTTGAAAAATGGAATAAGGCTGAAGACCTGTTCAAAACCGGCGCCACAAAGTTAGAGGACGGAAACAGCAAGTCGGCAAAAGCCAAAGGCATAGAAGCTGAGATGCTTTACCGGAGTGCTGAATTAAAAGGCATTCAGACCAAATATTTGCAAACGGCATGGTCATTGATTAGAAAGGCTGATGAGGCTGGCGGGGCAAAGCATGCGCCAGTTACCCTGAAAAAGGCCTGTGACCTGGCTGATAAATCGGCTTTGCTTCTAACAAAGCATCGTTATGTTACCACAGAGGCTGCGTTGCTTGCAAAGCAGGCGGAATACAATGCCTCCCATGCATTATATTTAGCCCAAGTAATCAGCGATTCGATTAAAACCAACAAACCACCTGAAAATATTTTACTTGAAGCTGAAGCGCCTATTGATAAAATTGCAAAATCCCTTGAGCTTGAAGCCAAGTTTGACAAAGGGCGGGAGATTCCTACCCAGCAGATCGTAGAGGTTACCACAGAACTTATCAGAAAAAACAAAGAACTCGAGCTTGCCAATCAAAATAAGGGTGTAGTAATTGCCGAACTTCAGGCACGGCTGGGTGAAACCGATTCAATGAACAAAAAGCTTGCTGCCCAGGCAAAAAAACAGCGTCTCAGAAAACAGAAGCTGGTACGTATCAGTAAGTCCTTTACCAAACAGGAGGGCTCTGTTTTAATGAAAGGGGATGATGTTATCATAAGGCTGTACGGATTGAATTTTCCCCAGGGCCAAGCGACAATACAGCCACAATTCTTTAGCCTCCTTACAAGGGTTAAAAGGGTTTTTGATAAATTTGAAGGCTGCCGGGTAATCATTGAGGGCCATACCGATTCTTTGGGCGGCAACGATGTGAACCAGAAATTGTCCAATGCGCGGGCTGAGGCTGTGATGCAGTATTTCCTGGCTGACGGAGTTATCTCAAGTAAACGCATTAAATCTGTGGGATATGGTGAGTCTTCACCCGTTGCCAGCAATAAAACTGCTGTTGGAAGAGAAAAAAACAGGCGTATTGATGTAATAATCAAGCCTGTAAAACAATAGTTTGTCAGAATTCACCTCCTTCGATATTTATTTTTTTAAGTCTTTATTGGCACAGATGCCTGAAAAAACAATTTCTCTATATTTACCAGGAAGTGTGAAATTAAAAAAGGAGGTGTCTCATGGGCACTAGAAAAGCAGCTTTTGCAGGAAGCTGGTATCCCGGAAATGCATCGGAATGTGAAAAAGAGATTAAGGGATTTCTTAAAGAATCAAGCAAACAAGACTCTCTTAATAAAGATTTTGTGGGAGGTATTGTACCCCATGCAGGGTGGTATTTTTCAGGCAGCATTGCCTGTAATGTGATTTCCCGTTTAAAAGATGATAATCCTTTGGATACCTTGTTGGTGTTCGGCATGCATCTTCATGCAGGATCTCCCTGCCATATAATGACCAAAGGAGCATGGGAGACCCCCTTTGGAGATATCCAGATAGAAGAAAAACTTGCCAAGGAGCTTACAGAACAGTTTGACTTCAGTGTGGAAACAGATTCGAATTACACCCATGACAATACAATAGAACTGCAGCTCCCATTTATTAAGTATTTTTTTAAAGACATTAAAATTGTTCCCATGGGTGTTCCGCCAATTGAAACCTCCCTTGAAATTGGAAGGGCTGGGGTTGAAATAGCAGGAAAACTCGGTTTGAAGATAAAGGTCCTGGGATCAACTGATCTTACACATTACGGCTCAAACTACGGGTTTTCTCCAAAAGGCTCCGGCAAGAAAGCCCACCAGTGGGTCCGCGATGAAAACGATCGCAAGGTTATTGATGTCATGCTTGATATGAACCCGAAAGCTGTGTTAAGAGAAGCTCTGTCAAACCGGAATGCATGCTGTGCAGGTGCTGCGGCAACGGCTATAGCTGCTTCAAAAAAACTTGGCGCAAGCAGCGCACAATCTATAGCCTACGCCACAAGCTATGAAAAAAGTCCCGGTGACAGCTTTGTCGGATATACGGGGATTGTGTTTTAGGGTACAAAATATTAAATTATAAGGTCTTGAGAAATGACAAAAGAAGAACCCTCAGCTCCGCCAAATTTTATACGCTATATAGTTGAAGATGATCTGGAAAAAGGCAAGAATGATGGCCGTATCGCCACCCGGTTTCCTCCTGAACCAAACGGATATCTCCATATCGGTCATGCCAAGTCCATCTGCCTGAATTTCGGTATAGCCAAAGAGTACAAGGGTAAATGCAACCTGCGGTTTGACGATACCAATCCCAGTAAAGAGGATGTGGAGTATGTTGAGTCGATTAAGGAAGATGTTAAGTGGCTTGGATTTGACTGGGAGGACAGGCTGTTTTTTGCATCTGACTATTTTGAAAAACTTTACCAGTATGCCGTGCAGCTTATCAAAGCGGGTAAGGCTTATGTGTGCGACCTTAATCCTGATGAGACAAGGGAGTATAGGGGAACTTTAACTGCAGCCGGCAAGGACAGCCCTTATCGCAACAGGTCAAAGGATGAAAATCTGAGTCTGTTTGAAAGAATGAAAAAAGGCGAGTTTGAAGAGGGCGCCTGCGTATTAAGAGCAAAGATAGACATGGCATCTCCTAATTTGAATATGCGTGATCCTGCCATCTATCGTATAAGAAAAGAAAAGCATCACAGAACCGGAGACAGATGGTGTATTTATCCCATGTACGATTTTACCCACTGTCTTTCCGACTCCATTGAAGGCATTACCCATTCAATATGTACCCTTGAATTTGAAGATCATCGACCCCTTTACGACTGGACCCTTGATCAGCTTAAGGTGGATTGTCATCCCCAGCAGATTGAATTTGCCCGCCTTAACTTAAGCTATACCATAATGAGTAAACGAAAGCTTTTAAAGCTTGTGGAGACCCATGCTGTCAGCGGGTGGGATGATCCCAGGATACCCACCATATCAGGACTGCGAAGACGGGGGTATACTCCCGGGTCTATCAGAAACTTTTGCGAACGAATCGGTGTGGCAAAAAGGGACAGCATTGTAGACATCGCCCTTTTAGAGTACAGTATTAGAGAGGATTTAAACAAAAAGGCTCCTCGCGTAATGGGTGTTTTGCGGCCCCTTAAAGTTGTGATAGATAACTATCCTGAAGACAAAACAGATCAGCTGGATGCAATTAACAACCCGGAAGATCCCGGTATGGGAACACGCAAAATCTCCTTTTGCAGGGAGCTTTATATTGAAAGAGATGACTTTTTTGAAGACCCTCCTAAAAAATATTTCCGCCTTGCGCCGGGCAAAGAAGTGCGCCTGAGGTACGCCTATTACGTTACCTGCACTAAAGTTGTAAAAGATGAGAAAACCGGTGAAGTTGTTGAGGTTCACTGCACATATGATCCTGAAACCAGGGGGGGAGGTTCTCCTGATGGTCGAAAGGTCAGAGGAACTCTGCACTGGGTTTCCGCCAAACATGCAATCAGGGCAGAGGTTCGCCTCTACGACCGCCTATTTAAAGTTGCAAATCCTGACGGAGAAAAGGACGGTACGGATTTTACAACACACCTTAATCCGAACTGTCTTGAAGTCCTGAAAGATTGCCGGCTCGAACCAAGTCTTTTAGATGCAACACCTGAAGTCAGGTACCAGTTTGAACGGCTGGGCTATTTTTGTGTGGATAATAAAGACTCTTCACCGG
>JAUXBD010000222.1 GCA_030619585.1 Desulfobacteraceae bacterium | reverse complement strand
TTGCATTGGCGGTACCAGTGGCTGTATTCATATATAAAGGGGATAAGTAATATGGAAATTCTCTTAGCAATACTTATCGGTTTGTTATTTGGTTTTGTCCTGCAAAAAGCCGGGGCTGCCAATCCACAAAGAATCATTGATATGCTGCATCTTAAAGATTTCCATTTGATGAAGACCATACTATTGGGTATAGGCTTTAGCAGTCTATTGCTATTTACAATGATGGCATTGGGTATCATGGACAATAGCAACCTTAGTGTTAAGACTGCTTACATAGGTGTCATCATTGGTGGGGCTATTATGGGGACGGGCTGGGCTATTGCCGGATTTTGCCCCGGAACTGGAATAGTTGCTGCAGGTGCAGGTAGAAAAGACGCACTACCCTTTATTTTAGGCGGACTGGTGGGAGCATTTATTTTTACATTAGTCTACGGTTTGCTAACTTCCACATTTATATTTAACAAAATAGGCGGAGGTAAAGCAACGCTTGCTGCAACTAACCCAGAGAAATACACAACCTTGATTTCTTCTATTCCTTCTGTTGTTGTCGCTGGTGCCATAGCTATTGTGTTCATATTTATTGCATGGAAGTTACCTGAAAACACAGATAAGAAGATTTAATAAAGCTAAATTAACCCTCAAAAATTAGGAGTAACAAATGTCTGGTTCATACTCAGAATATAATTTCAACAGATGGAACATAGGCCCCGCCGAGGGCTTGTTGGCTCAAATGACTACAAATCCGGAAATTGCGGAGCAGTTGGTGGACACGGGAAGCCGGGGAGTTTTTGCTCAGGATATAAACGGCAAAATTGTTTTCTTTAATAGGGAAGCTGAGAAAATAACCGGTGTGAGCAGGAAAGATGTGCTGGGGAAAGGTTGTTGCCTGACCATGAAAAATATATTCGGCAAGGATTGTTTTTCATGCGGAAGGAACAGGTCTGAAAAAAGGAAGTGTGAGCATAGGATCAATTTTGTGGCCCAAAATGGAACGTCCAAGGATATAAAGATGACCGTATCCAATATGAATGATGAAAATGGAAATCGACTTGGGTCGATAACCTCTTTTAAAAAAATTGATTATCAGGAGAAAAAAAGCGACGGGAGTCAAAAACAGGCCGGATTTTTGAACATTATCGGGCATAATAAAAAAATGCGTAATGTCTTTCAGCAGATCATAGATGTCGCCGGATATGATTATCCCGTTCACATTTCAGGTGAGACAGGAACGGGCAAGGAACTGGTTGCAAAGGCGATCCATAACTCAAGCCCCCGCAGAAACGGGCCTTTTGTACCCATAAACTGCGGTGCATTGCCTGAAGGGCTTGTTGAAAGCGAGCTTTTCGGACATATAAAAGGTGCATTTTCTGGTGCCATCCGGGATAAAAAGGGGCGCTTTGAACTTGCCGATGGGGGAACTCTGTTTTTAGATGAGGTAGCTGAACTTTCAAAATTTATGCAGGTCAAAATTTTGAGGTTTTTACAGGACGGTATCATTGAAAAGGTCGGGGGGGAAAATAGTATTTCGGTAAATGTAAGGGTGATCAGCGCCACTAATAAAGACCTTAAAGAGGAGATAAAAAAGGAAAGATTCAGAGACGATCTTTATTACAGGTTGAAAGTTGTACCGATTAAATTGCCCCCGTTAAGAGAGAAAAAAAATGATATTTCTCTTCTTTTAAGACATTTTTTAGAAGAGGCAGGTCAGAAGTACGGTAGACGCTCATTATCCGTTTCCCATGAAGCAATGATCATGCTTGAGAAATACAAATGGCCCGGCAATGTGAGAGAGCTTCAGAATGTGGTTCAGTTCGCCATTGTAAAAAGTAAACATGTTGTAATAACCCGTGATGACCTGCCGCAAGAGATAGAAGGTGTATCACAGGTTCATGTCAAGCGGGGGCCCTTTAAAAAGCTTGAGGTGGAGAGAGTAAAAGAGGTCCTGGTTAGCACAGGCGGGAATAAGGCAAAGGCTGCAAGGTATCTGGGTGTAGGCCGGGCAACGCTATACAGGTTCATTGAAGATTATCCGGAGTTGCTTGAGGAGGAAGTTTTTGCTTAATTCAAGACCCAGGATGGACAAATATCGCTTTTGGCGATAACAACCTTAAAATTTTATGGCCGGACGGTACCTCAAAAATGAACATATTGATTGTAGATGATGAAAAAGTGCAAATTGAAACACTAAGACGTGGGCTTAGGAATAGAGGCTTTACTGTGTTTGAAGCACTAAACGGTAAGCAGGCGCTTGAGCAACTTAGCGGAGAAAATAAAATAGATGTGGTAATTACCGATTATGCCATGCCTGAGATGAACGGCATAGAGCTTCTCAAAGAGATAAGAAAAACAGATAAACATTTACCGGTCATTATGATGACTGCATACGGTGACAAAGATCTTGTGGTTGACGCCATGCGAAATAGTTGTGACGGTTTTATTGATAAACCGTTTAACCTTGAGGAGCTTCTTGTTGAAATCAACCGGAGAAAATAGTAAAAAAATCAAAGCAGTAAACCATAATAAAATAAATCGGAGTAGACATATAGAAAACCTGGCCCTCAGGGCCAGGTTTCATTACTTATGCGTGGCCATCAGGAGTGCAACTTGTCATTTCAACGGTAACTCCGCACCCGGCGCATTTATGTGATTTGTTAAGTTCGTCTGAAAAAAATTCATTTTTCTTTCCGCATTCAGGGCATTTGCATTCGTATGTTTGCAGGTTTTTGTTAAGCTCATTGCCGGGGCAACGTTGTGTTGTATTCATATCATCCTCCCTTTTTTAAAATTGACCGTGCCGTCACTACCCAAAAGACGGTCCGGGTTTTGGTTTTTCAAGGCCAATAAGCTTTTGGCCAAGAATCTTTATATGATTCATCTCTTCTTTTATAATTACATCTATCTTCTCTTTTCCCAATCTTTCTGGTACCAGATCTTTCATGCCAAGATAAAATGCAATTGAATCTTTTTCTGCAGCAACAGCTTCCTTTAATATCTCTTTGATGGATGTGACATCGATTTCCTTTTCAAAGAAAACACGTGTTCCCGCGAGCACTTTTATATACTGGGCGGTTTCGCCTTGTGGATCGAATGCCGTCTCTTGTTTAGCGCTGTCTGAGAGTCCTTTTCTCAAATTCGCAAAGGTTGCTTCGTGCTGGTCTTCCATCTGGGCAAGGTCAAGAAGAAGGTCTCTGTTTGGTGAACCAGATACACATTCAGCTGCTTTCCTGTAAAAATTTGCACCGTTTCTTTCAATCTCTTCTGCCATTGCAAGTATTTCGTCCAGATTAAAATCAAATGACATTTTAACTCTCCTTTAGTTGTTCAGTTGGGCCAGTTTTTCGCCAAGAATTCTTATATGGGTCATCTCCTCTTTTATAATTTTCTCTATCTTCTCTTTGCCTGCTTGGCCAGGTACAAGGTCTTTCATGCCAAGGTAAAATATGGTTGAGTCTTTTTCAGCCAGGATCGCCTCCTTAAAAATTTCTTCCATGGAGGTCACATCAATATCTCTTTTAAAAAATACCTTGGTGTCAGCTATGGAACAAAGATACTTAACCGCCTCCCCATCCGGATCAAAGTAATCTGACACTTCTTCTGCAATCTCTTTCTTGAGGGTTTCAAATACTTTTTCATGCTCATCCTCCATCTTTGCCAGATCAAGGAGTAGCGATTTATTGTGGGAATCTACGGTTTCCTCCGCAGCTTTCCGGTAGAATTGCGCCCCGTTTTTCTCTAGCTGAAGAGCCATTTCGAATATTTCATCTGGGTCAAAAATTTGTGCCATCTTTACCACCTTTTTATTTTTAAGCAAATTTTAAGGGCAGAGCTTTTTTTTCAAGCAGCAATCACTCATCGTCCTGCCACCAGCCTTTTTTAATGTGGGCTTGTTTTTCCTCTTCTGCGATTTTTTTTATTTTGTAAGCTGAATCAAGTAGTATTCCATACAGGATGCCGCATCCATTGTCCTCCCTGTCGGCATCCCCTTCGGTCGCCAGTTTAATCATGTCCTCAGTTATTTCTATGGTTTTTTTAATATTCTGATCACATGGTTTCACTTTTAAATGCCCTCTGGAATTTTTTTTTACCCTCTTCATA
>JAUXBD010000190.1 GCA_030619585.1 Desulfobacteraceae bacterium | reverse complement strand
TGGCCATTGGCCACAACTGTGAGGCCGGCTGCTGCAGGGACAACTGCCGCAGTAAAAATGAAGTTTTGGCCCATGCCGGGCGCAAGGGCAATCGGATAACGGGCGTACAAAGCCATAACCACTGTGGCAAGGGCTGCAGACAGACAGGTGGCCGTTGCCACGGAATTAAAGTCCATGCCGGTGGGCTGCATGCCCGGAAGCAGACCGCATAGAATAAGCGGCTGAAGAACAATTATATATGCCATTGTCGTGAATGTGGTAGTTCCGGCAAGCACTTCGGTACGGACATTGGTATTGTTTTCGGCAAGCTTAAAATATTTTTGCAGGGCATCCATAATAGGTGTTTTTAATCCGGAACAATTAATTATGAGCAAAGCAACCTTCGCATGTAAAGCATCTTTTTTAAAACAAACAATAATTATCGGGTAAGGCTCTGTTTTTCTTTGGAGAAAATTATAATGAGTATTCATTGGCATGTCAACAATATATGAAGTTGTTTACCCTGCATCTGCTTGCAAAACACGTAGCATCTCAGTATCATTGATGCATGGAAACCTATCAGTATGACGACTTTTCAATAAACATTAACAGGCGGGGTGCCAATCGTTTTACAAAGGTAAGTTACCCGATACGTTACGGCAGGTTTTCGGAAATTAATACCCGTGACTATATTTTTCAATTCAATCTTAATGGCGAAATAAAGTACATTCAGGACAATAAGCAGCGCTGGCAGTTTCCCGGTGAATGGCTGAAGCGCACTGTTTCAGACGAATGGACCTATTATTCTGCAGCAGGATACGGAGGAACGTACAGTTTTATAGGTGAATATTACCTTCCATGCTTTTCGCAGCCCCAAAATGCCATTTCCAGCACCTATATATTTGACCAAAGCGCTGCAGACCATGCGCTGAGTTCTTTTGAAAAATTCTTAGAAAAATTAAAGACGCTGTCATCTGATAAAATGCCCCGGGAAGTTAAAAAGTTTCTCAAATGCGTTACTGACAATGACCTGGACATACTTAAACGTAAAGGGAGTGAGTTTCACTCCGTTATCAATGGCCGTATAACTGTGCTTCCGCCGGATTCCAGACATGTGGATTATGAAGTCATCCCGGTTATTGTGGCAGATGGCTGCCTTTACAACTGCGGGTTCTGTTCCATAAAAACCGGCAAAGACTTCGTGCTCCGTACCAGGCAGGAGATAATTAAGCAGATAAAGAATTTAAAAAAAATTTACAAAGATGACATCTGTAATTACAATTCAGTTTTTCTCGGCATGCATGACGCGCTAAATGCCGGAAGAGAGCTTATAGAATTTTCTGCTGAAAATGCATATCAAATTTTTAAAATCGAACATTCAAACATGAAAAACCCAAAACTTTTCCTTTTTGGCAGTGTTGATTCACTTCTTGATGCATCGGAAGACCTGTTTGAATCAATAAATAAAATGCCTTTTTACACATATATCAATATAGGTATGGAATCTGCCGACCCAAAAACCCTTGCTCTATTGAAAAAACCTGTTTCAGCAAAAAAGGTTGAAAGATCTTTTGACAGAATGCTTGATATAAATAAAAGGTATGGAAACATTGAAATAACGGCTAACTTTGTGATTGGAGAAGGTCTGTCTGGAGCGCATTTTGACTCGATTTCAAACCTGACCGCAGGCAGGCTGGATCATTTCTTCAGCAAAGGGTGCATCTACCTGTCACCTTTGAGCTGCGACCGGTCAACAAAAGACCTGCAGCGCAAGTTTGTCGAGCTGAAAAATATTAGCCGCCTTCCGACTTTTGTTTACCTTATTCAGAGGTTATAGCCTACATTTGGAGATTATGCTTCCTCACTGGAATTAAACTTGTCCATGCAGGCTGCAATTTCAGCGCCGAAAAGAATTACCACCCATGAAAGATAGACCCAAACAAAAAGAATCGGAAGAGCTGCAATGGCGCCGTAGATCGCCTGATATGTGGGGAAATGAGTGATATAAAGGGCAAACACTTTTTTGAAAATTTCAAAAAGTATGGCTGCGGTTACTGCGCCGCAAAGGGCATGGCTGAAGCGGACCGATTTGTTGGGCACCAGCATGTAAAGCATCAGAAATGTCAGTACCGATGCCCCAAAAGGCAATGCGCTGAGTGCGCGACTGTGAAGCTCCACCAGCGCTCCATTGGAAAACTTTGCAAGGGATATGACATAAGAGGTCACTGTCAGGCTGACACCCATCAGAATAGGCCCCAGGGTGAGAACTGTCCAGTATATGGCAAATGAAACAATAACTTTTCTGGCCTTATTGGTCTGCCATATACTGTTTAACACTTTGTCAATTGAGTAGATCAGCATCAGGGCCACAACAATCAATGCTGCAAGACCAAAAGATGTCATTTTCGAAGCATTCTCCACAAAACCCAGCATGTGTTCCTGTACCACCTCTCCGGAAGCAGGCATAAAGTTACTGAAAATGAAGGTTTCAATTTTCATCAGCATGGTTTTAAAAACAGGAAAGGAAGACAGCAAAGAGAAAATGACCGCAACTGTTGGTACAATTGAGAGCAGTGTTGTGTAGGAGAGAGAACCGGCAAACATAAGAATGTGGTCCTCCCAAAACCTGTGATTCAAAAAACGCAAGAACTCTTTGAGAAGCTTAAGTTTCTGTAACCCTTTCGAACTCCACTTGCGTAGTTGTTCTAACGGTTTGCTCTCCATAAAGATATTAAGAAAAAGTTTGGAGTTTGAAGTATGGAGTGCTCCCGCTATGGCGGGAGCACTCCATACTTCTATGTTGATGCAATATACTGGATAAGATCTATAACTTTGTTTGAGTAACCCCACTCATTATCATACCAGGCTATGAGTTTCACAAAATTATCGTTCAGGGCAATACCTGCATCAGCATCAAAAACAGAGGTGCGCTCTTCTCCAATAAAGTCGTTGGATACAACCGCATCCTCCGTGTATCCCAAAATCCCTTTTAACTCACCCTCTGAAGCTTCCTTTACAGCAGCCTTGATCTCATCGTAGCTTGCACTTTTTTCAATGCGGCATGTTAGATCAACCACTGACACATCAGGAGTAGGCACCCGGAAAGCCATTCCGGTAAGTTTGCCGTTAAGATCCGGTATAACTTTACCAACGGCTTTGGCTGCACCTGTTGAAGAGGGGATAATGTTCTGGCCGGCCCCGCGTCCCCCGCGCCAATCTTTCATAGATGGGCCGTCAACGGTCTTCTGGGTTGAAGTTGCAGCATGGACGGTTGTCATAAGACCCTCTATGATACCGAACTTATCATGAATCACCTTTGCAAGGGGGGCCAGGCAGTTTGTTGTACAGGAAGCGTTGGATACGATATCCTGACCCGCATACTCCTTGTGGTTTACGCCCATCACATACATGGGGGTGTCATCTTTTGAAGGTGCTGACAAAACAACTTTTTTTGCACCAGCTTCGATGTGCTTTCTGGCAGTTTCATCTGTAAGAAAAAGGCCTGTGGATTCCACAACAAACTCTGCGCCCACAGCATCCCATTTAAGGTCTGCAGGGTTTCTTTCAGCAGTCACCCGGATCTCGTTTCCATTTACAACGAGATTTCCTCCTTTTACCTCAACTTCACCGTCAAATCTGCCGTGGGTAGAATCATAACGAAGCATGTATGCCATATAGTCAACATCAATAAGATCATTGATGCCCACAACCTCTACATCTGCACGCTTAGCTGCAGCACGAAAAACTAGCCTGCCGATTCTGCCAAATCCGTTGATTCCAATTTTAATAGCCATTTTCATCTCTCCTTACTAGTTTTAAAGTTTTTGGTAATTTAACATTAAAAGTTTGATATACTTTTTAGATATAAGTCACATTATGCTTTTTGTGAGCATATCACACAACTTTGCGTGTCAGTGCAACATTTTTTTATATTGACTATAAAAAAATTCAAAATTCGACTTCAATTTTTCTGAAAAAAAAGGTACGCAGCAAGACCAACAAGTATCAGTGCAAAAATTTTTTTAAAGTTTGCTGCTGAAATATGCTCAACCAGTCTGGCTCCGATCTGTGCTCCAACAACTCCGCCGACACCAAGCATTGCTCCGACTCTGTAGTCAATATTTGCAAGCTTGTTATGGGCGAAAAGAGCTGAAACCGATATGATCAGTATCCCAAGAAAAGACGTGCCAACCGCTTTTTGTGCAGTATACCCCATGGCAAGCAAAAACGGAACCATTAAAAAACCACCACCAAGCCCTGTAAATGATGCGCCTATTCCAACCAAAACACCGCTAACAGTAATTAATAAAAAGTTTTCATTCATGCAGGTACTCTCCGTAAAGGGCCATAATATATACAAACCTCTGAAATAATGCCTGCCTAAAACAAAGGCCTTCCGGTCATCTCAGAGGGTTGATCTATTTGAAGTATCTTAAGGATTGTCGGCGCAATATCACAAAGCTTGCCATCTTTTATCAGCTCAACATCACCCGCACCGCACACAATAACCGGAACCGGATTGGTAGTGAAGTCGGAGGCCAAGCGGTCTTAG
>JAUXBD010000233.1 GCA_030619585.1 Desulfobacteraceae bacterium | reverse complement strand
TCCTAAGACCGCTTGGCCTCCGACTTAAGTAAGCGTGCACTTGAACGGGGGAAAAAGCAGCTGGGGACCCTTGGTTCAGGCAATCATTTCCTTGAAGTGGGAGTGGTCAAACAGGTGTTTGATGAGACTATAGCTCATCGATTCGGGATATTTAAAGGCCAGGTTACACTTATGATTCACTCCGGCTCAAGGGGTCTTGGTTTCCAGGTTTGTGACGACTTTCTGGCCCTTATGACAAAGCATGCTAAAAAAACAGGCTTTACACTTCCTGACAGACAGCTCTCTTGCGCCTATATTCAATCACACGAGGGACAGCTGTACTATAACGCCATGGCATGCGCTGCAAACTATGCATGGGCAAACAGGCAGGTCCTGATGCACAGAGCCAGGAAAGTTTTTTCAAAAGTGCTGGGCATTGGCCCAAGCAGTCTTGACATGCGCCTTGTATATGATGTTTGCCACAACATTGCTAGAAAAGAGGAACATATCGTAGAGGGGAAGAAAAAAACTGTTTGTGTTCATAGAAAGGGTGCAACCCGCTCTTTTCCTCCGGGGCATTCGGCTATTTGCAAATCTTATCGCGATGTGGGACAACCCATATTGATCCCCGGAGATATGGGAACAGCATCTTATGTTCTTGCAGGTGCAAAAACGGCCATGGAAGAGACCTTTGGATCAACATGTCACGGTGCAGGGCGTGTCTTAAGCCGTAAGGCCGCAAAAAAAGCAAGCAAAGGAAGAGATATCCGCCGTGAGCTTGAAGAAAGGGGCGTACTTGTGCGGTGGACAGGTCGAGGGACCCTTGCCGAAGAATTGCCCGAAGCCTATAAAGATGTCAACCAGGTTGTGGAAGTTGTTCACGGGGCGGGTATTTCAAAAAAAGTAGCCAAGCTGAAACCGGTTATTGTGATTAAAGGGTAAGTGTTAAAGCAATCCTGATTAAGCGTAGGATTACGGTTAAAATTAAAAAATAACGTTATCAACTATAGAACGAATCCGATTATAAACTTATGGAACCCTTACCGGCAATTATATTAGGCGTCATTCAGGGGCTTACAGAGTTTCTTCCCATCAGCAGCTCCGGCCACCTGGTCATTTTCCAGCATCTGTTCGGCATGGAAGAACCGGAGTTGTTTTTTGACATCTGTGTACATATAGGAACCCTTGTTGCGGTTATCATCTATTTTTGGAAAGATCTCTGGTCCATTATAACCGCGCTATCAAAGCAAGCCGTTCCTTTATTATTGAGAAAAACCTCTGTTAAAGATACTTACAAAGATCCTGATATCAAGCTGGCCGTACTTATTGTTATAGGAACGGTACCCACAGTCATCATAGGCTTATTGCTTAAAAAAATATCGGATCAGCTTTTCTCGTCTTTAATTATAGTAGGGTGTATGCTTATTATTACCGGCATCCTTCTATGGAGCACCCGGTGGATCAAAAAACAAAGAAAGGAGGGGACAAACCGGTTTTCCGTAAAGGATGCGATTATTATTGGGATTATTCAGGGCATGGCCATTGCGCCGGGTATATCCAGATCCGGATCGACCATTGCTGTTGGACTTTTTCTTGGGTTATCCAGGGAGACTGCTGCCAGATATTCTTTTCTGCTCTCTATTCCCGCTATTATCGGCGCCACGGTTTTGATCTTGAAAGATCTTACCGGCGGCGCTGTGGTCCATACGAATGCTGTGGTTTTGGGGGGGGTCACCTCATGTATTGTGGGATATTGTTCCCTTAAATTTTTAGTGTTTATCGTGAAAAAAGGGCAAATGCATCTTTTTGCGCCTTACTGCTGGCTTGTTGGTAGTCTGGCCTTAATCTGGGGATTATAATAAATTGATGTATTCCATTATGCCTGCTTTGTATTTTTCCTTAAAAGCCTTATCAACTTTTTCAATCGGGTTTGCGCCAAGAAATGCCAAAAGTTCGTCTAATTCATCTTTTCTTTTTTTGTGATCAGATATGTCTTTTAGTGCAACAATCTTATCCTCTATTTCAAAATATTTCATTTTGTCAGATAAGGGAAGCTGCCAGAATAATAGAAAGCCCCTTTCAGGGAAATCTATATCTATTATTTTATAGCAGAGCTGCATGAATATATGTTCAAGATTTTCTCTTATCTTGGCAATTTTCATCTTTTCATCTTTTATATCTTTTAAGTCAAACGGCTTGCCAAAAACTTCAAAATACATTTTTATTTTTGGTTCTGTTCCAGATGGACGTATTGTAAGCCGGATACTTTGGGTGGCTGTTAAATTATCAATTGTAAATATCAAAACATTTCTTGAGGATGTGTCTGTACGTGATAAGTGCGGCTGGGGCTCTCCATCCAACCGGTCGGTTTTTTTATTTACGGCAAATTCGCCAAAAGTCCCAATATCATTATTCCTCAAATGGTTCATTATCAGCAAGATCTGCTCCATTCCTTTTACGCCCAATAGTCTGATCTCGGTCAAGTAATTATGACAATATCCATATTGGGCGTAAATTTCATCAAGATAACCCACTAATGTCTTATTCTCTTTTTTCAGTTCAGCAGCAAGCTCGGATATCCATATTGCAGCTCCGGCAGCATCCTTATCCCTGCAATAGTTCCCCATAATATAACCATGGCTTTCTTCTGTTCCTAGAATGAAATCCTTATGCATGTTTTCTTTTTCAAGCTTGTTCATTTCATGTCCGATATATTTAAAGCCTACCAGAAGATCTCCAATACATTGGATATCATTATGTTGAGCTATTTTCTGTATCATTGATGTTGTGACACCCGTCTTGATTATTACACATTTTTTGTTCAACCTTTGATTAAGTTTATATTTAGATATCGCATAACATGTTAATATGATTCCAATTTCATTACCGTTGAGAAATTTCCATGAGTTGTCATGCTTGACCATTACGCCTATTCTATCTGCATCAGGGTCAGTGCTGATTATAATATCAGCATTGATACTTTCAGCAGAAGGCATTAACCTGTCAAAAGATTCAACTACTTCGGGGTTTGGTATATTAAAGGTTACGTTTTCAAAAGCACCGCTTAAATTTGATGTGTCAGGGTCAAGGGTAATATTGAAATTTAATTTTTTCAATACAGGATAAACAGTGGTAAGGCCGGTCCCATGCAGGGGTGAGTACAGGATTTTAACATCCCTGTCTTGAGCAAGAGAGAGAGCACAGACGGCATTGTGATAGGCTTCATCTACCTCTTTACCTGCATACTCAACCAAACCCTTATTTTCTGCTTCATTATAATTCAATTTCTTTATTTCTTGGACATTTTTAGTAACCTCATTAACCAGATCCTGATCATGGGGTGGTATTAATTGCCCGCCAAACTCATCATAAACTTTTTTACCATTATCGGTTGGCAGGTTGTGACTGGCGCTGAACATATCTCCCGAGACAGCTTTAAGATAACGAATGGCAAATGAAAGTTCGGGCGTGCTTCTAACTCCATCAAACATATAAACTTTTATATTGTTTGCCGTATAGACCTCTGCTGCTGCAATTGCCAGCTGTTTACAGTCGAGATCCATTACAGGATTGGGGAGGTCATCATTATATATACCTTTTTGTGTATATTTCCTTACATCGTAAGTAAGGACAACACCCTTTTCCTTTGCCTTTTCTCCATGTTGTTTAATCAGATACTGAGAATGCCCCTGGGCTGAGGCTTGTATTGTCCAAACATTTATCCTATTTGGACCTATACCAACCAAACCCCTCCTGCCCCCTGTACCAAAGGGAATAATTTGGTAAAAAGAGTCCAATAAAAAATCCCATTTTTTCATTTCAATTAAATAGGTTGTCTGTGGGGCATAGTCACTGAAAACATCATCGCTCAACCAGACCTCTATCCATTTCAAGGCAGGTTTTTTATATTTATCAGAAATATCCAAAGCATCAAATCCAACCCTAGTTTTTTCAAGCAGCTCTTTATTGTCAGTCATTTATAAAACCT
>JAUXBD010000110.1 GCA_030619585.1 Desulfobacteraceae bacterium | reverse complement strand
CGTGGTTGTTGATGGTTTTTATGCGAGGGTGCTTTATTTTTATTTAGTGATCGTCTTTCCGTATATACAAAATGTCTGTACTGTCAATGTCTTTAAGATGTCCTCCTTTTATCAGGATGCTTTTGCTTCCATATATGGCCAGCTCCTTGGCTGCTTTTTTCATATCCTCAAGCCCTTCTATTTTGCGGCCCAAAAGGGCCTGGGCCTCTGGAATATTTGGCGTTATAACTGTTGAAACAGGTATGAGATGTTTCTTTAAAGTTTCCAGGGCATCATGCTCCATGAGTTTATTTCCACTCTGGGCAATCATCACAGGGTCAAGAACAATATTTCCTGCCGAATGCTTTTTTAGTTGTTTAGCAACAGCTTTAATAAGTTCCTTGGAATAGAGCATTCCAATTTTTACCGAATCTGAGCCCATATCCCTGAAAATAGCCTCTATTTGCAGCTCCACAAAAGATGGCGGCACAGCATGTATCCCGGAAACTTCTTTTGTGTTCTGGGCTGTAAGCGCTGTGATAACAGACATGCCGTAACAACCCAGGGCGGAAAATGTTTTTATGTCTGCCTGTACTCCGGCGCCTCCGCAGGTGTCCGAACCTGCAATGGTCAGGACTTTGTGATATGTTTTATTTTCGGTCATAGCGGTGACTGATCTTACTTTGCATCCCTAAAATGATTCCATCCTTCGGGCGTGATGGTTTTGATCTTCCCGTCCTGACATACCAGTTCCATATTTTTTGATTTAGTTATTTTCCCTATGGGAAAAAGGGGCCTTTTAAACTCCTTTTGAAAATTTTGTGCAACTTCATCTGCCTTATCCGGCAGGACAGTACATAAAAGCGTGTAATCCTCTCCGCCGGAAAGAGCATATTCATACGGTGTATAATCAAATTGTCTGCAAAACAATTCAAGGTTTTGAGATATTGGTATTTTAGAGGCCTCAAGCCGCACGCCTTTATCGCTTTGGCTCGCAATGTGTGAGACATCTGATCCAAGGCCGTCACTTACGTCAATTGCCGCATGGATACCATTTTGGATAGACAGAAAACGTCCCTCGCCAAGCTGAGGCCGTGGAAGAATATGAGCGTCTATCAGGCTTTGAAATTTATGGGAGCCTTTTCCCTCATTATTTAGTATAAGATGAAGACCCGCCCTGCTGTCGCCAAGAAATCCGGTTGAAAATACAATATCTCCAACCCTTGCAGTATTGCGAAAAAGGATCTTGTCCTTTTTTGCTATTCCCAAAACACATATATTAATAATAAGATCGTGCCTGGAAAATGTTGTGTCTCCACCAAGGATGTTGATGCCAAATTCGCCTGCCAAAGTTTTTATACCTTTGTAAAGGTCTTCAATGTATTCCTGGTTACAGCTGTCAGGGATACCTATGCTGACAAAACATTCCCTTGCTGTTCCTCCCATGGCTGCGATGTCGCTTAAGTTTACGGCCAGGGCTTTGTGACCAAGATTAAAGCCGGAGGTTGCATCTCTTTTGAAATGTACTTCTTCAATAAGCATATCTGTGGTTACAAGGGTAACTTCACCAGGATCTATAGTAAACGCCGCAGCATCGTCCCCAATGGCTCTGACAATATTTTCTTTTCGTATTAAGCACCCATGGCTTAGTTTGTTGATAAGCCCGAATTCGCCGATCTCTTTTAAGGTCATTGTAATACTCTACCTTTTTTATTTTTCATATCATGTGCATCCTGTTATCCTGTCAGATATTTTTGTTTTAATTTTGTCTTTTCCTTATCGATGATCGATTTTAGTATCCCGGCCTCTTTTTCAGGATCATTTGCCGCCACAATGGCTGATACAACAGCAATACCGTCTGCGCCGTGTTTTATAACCCTGTGGGCGTTTTCTTTGCTGATGCCGCCAATGCCCACAACAGGAATTTTAACACACTTTTTAATTGATAGCACTTCTTCAGGTCCGCACACAGGGTTTGTGTCTTTTTTGGTCGTTGTTGGAAATACCGGGCCAACTCCAATATAGTCAGCGCCACTGGCTTCAGCTTCAATTGCCTCTCTTACAGAGTGTGCCGATGCCCCGAGAATCATGGAGTTTTTTAATATATTTCTTGCCATTTTCAGGGGCATGTCGTTTTGCCCCAGGTGTACTCCGTTGGCATGAACTGCCATGGCCACATCCACTCGGTCATTTATTATCAAGGGGATTTTGTGGGTATTTAGAAACTCCTTTACACACAGGGCCTGAAGGATAAACTCTTTTGTAGAGCTGCTTTTTTCCCGAAGCTGAACTATTGTTACACCGCCATGCACAGCCTTTTTAACAACCTCAAGGATTGTTTTTTCTTTAGACAATCTTTTGTCTGAAATAAGATACAGGGAGTAATCTATAGCTTCAGGCATAATGGTCAGGTTTTTCGTAAATAGGCTCGATTCATTTTTTTAATCAATAAAGACCGGCTTAAGTAATACAACCGGTAAAAAGGATAATATCAAAAGAAAATAGGATTGTATATAGCCTGATATAACCTTGAAAGGGCTGGTATATGTCAAACAATTGATATTACAAATATTGTTGTACATGGATTACAAGTTGACACACAATTGCATTTTCGGTTATAAATTCATCTTTGGTGAGGTCAAGTATTTAAGCGTAAGCTTGAGATTAAATATATTGCACAGAAAATAAAAAGGGACTTAAACAATGGGAAAAGAGACTATTTTTCTTCCAGGCGGGTCAGGCTCAATGGGCTACCAGGCTTTTAAAACTTTGTGGAAAAAAATAGACAGATACAACATTGTTCTTCTTCAGAGACCATCAGCAAAGAATAAAGAACTTTTTGCACCTTATGAAAGCCAAAGCGGCATTACAAATTCTGAAGGTAAAAGAGTTGTTGAGGGAGATAGCCTCAAAATAGTATGGGGTGATGCATCAAATTATGATGATGTGCTTGAAGCATGCAAAGAGATTGACTGGTGTCTTTGCCCCATGGCGTTTATCTCACCTGAAGCTGATCGTAATCCAGAGCTTGCAAAAGCTGTTAACACAACGGGCATAGAAAATATTGTAAAAGCAATTGAAGCCCAGCCAAACGGCGCTGAGCATATTAAGTTTATCTACACAGGTACCGTTGCAAAAACAGGTGACAGGCTTCCTCCGATCCATTGGGGGAGAACGGGTGACCCACTTAAGCCAAGTGTTTTTGATTTTTATGCCTGCACAAAAATTGCCGGTGAACGTGCTCTTTTAGAATCCAATATAAAACACTGGGCATCCCTGAGGCAGACCTTTATCATGATTCCGGATATAATGGGTCTCCAGGATCCGATCATGTTCCACCAGCCAATTAACTCATATATGGAAAACAACACATCCAGGGATGCGGGTCGCGGTTTGATTAACTGCCTTGATATTCCTGATGACTCTGACTTCTGGGGTCGTGTTTATAATATGGCCGGCGGGCCCGGATGTCGAATTGTTTATCTGGACTTTTTGAACATGGCTTTTGATATGCTGGGAATGGATGTCCGCAATATATGCGAGCGCAAGTGGTTTGCCTTAAGAAATTTCCATATGCAGTTCTATGAAGACACCCATGTTCTTGATGAACATATTCACAACTGGGGAGATTCAATGGAAACTTACAGGTCGGATATGTGGAAAGCCTTTCCATTGTATCTGAAGCTGGTGGCAAAATTAAATAAAATACTGCCTCCGTTTAAATGGATCGTTGAAAAAGCCACTTATCAAAGACTTAAGGGGATGGCAGAGCGGGCAGACGGAACCCTGGGATGGATAAAGAATAAAAATGATATGAGGGTTTCGGCATTCTATGGTTCCTATGAGGCCTATGAAAATATCCCTGACTGGGATGTTGATATGCCGGAAATGAGTCACGATGCCCAAAAGAAACGCCTTGACCACGGCTATGATGAATCCAAAGGGCAGTTAGAGCTTGCTGATATTCAGGGCGTAGCTGAATTCAGGGGGGGCGCGTGCCTTTCAGACGAGTGGGACGGCAACATGTATACAACCCTTAAGTGGAGATGCGCTTTTGAACATGAGTTTTCTGCAAAACCCTATACTGTTCTAAAGGCAGGTCACTGGTGCCCCGAATGTGAGGCCCCTTCATGGAATTATGATGCTATCGCAAAGAAAAACCCGTTTTTCGCCCAGGTATGGTACCCGAACCATGCAACAGATGAGGATAATTTCTACCCTGAAGACTGCTATAAGGATATTGAAGGGATAGTTTAAATTGCGTGTTATCAGAAACACTATGATCTTTCTGAAAAATTGAGCGTAATTTCATCTCCCACGCTGATAATTCACAGTGATTACGATTCCATACCATTGCATGCAGCCCAACAGTTGCATGGGGCCATTAATGGATCCAAATTGGTGATTATCAAAGATAGCGGGCAGTTCCCCTTTATTGAGAAGCCTGATAACTGTTTTAACGCTATTTATGATTTTCTTCTTTGATATAGCTGCTCCGGCTTGTCGGTATTGATAGACTTTCAATAAAATATATAATATATAGAAAAGTAAAGTCTGAATATTAAAAAAACCATAGAATCTTGGAATACTTACCCATGGATGAAAAAGAGCTTAAAGATGAGATTCAATACAATGTGAGAGAGAAACTGTTCCCCTTACTTGAGAGATATCTTTTTGATACAAGGGATCTTGAGGCTGTTTTAAAGTGGAAACCCGTTGTGCTCATTATCGGAAATTATTCTTCCGGTAAATCCACACTTGTCAATGAACTTTTGGGCAAGGAGGTACAACGAACAGGTCAGGCGCCCACGGATGATTCGTTTACCATTATAACGTCTCCCGAGCCGGAAGAGACTGAAAATGATATTCCTGGATCCACTCTGGTCAATGATGAAAGATTCCCGTTTACATCGTTTAAAGCTTATGGCGAGCGGTTTATTTCCCATGTGAAGATGAAGCTGCTCAATGAACCCTTTCTTGATAACCTGGCTATAATTGACAGTCCGGGCATGCTGGATTCTGTGACGGAAAAAGGTCGAGGTTATGATTTTCCTGAAGTGATCGGCGATTTCGCCAAACTTGCGGACCTTGTAGTGCTGATGTTTGATCCACATAAGGCAGGTACGATTAAGGAAACCTATACAACTATTAGAAACACCCTGCCTGAAACCGCCAGTGAAGATCGAATAGTCTTTGTGATGAGCCGTATTGATGAATGTGACAATCTCGCGGACCTGGTCCGATCCTATGGTACTTTATGCTGGAACCTGTCACAGATGACAGGGCGAAAAGATATCCCCAGAATATATCTTACATTTTCAACAACTGTGGTGAGGAATATAGGCTATTTGGATGACTGGATTGATGAGCGTACCAAGTTGAAGGAAAAAATAATGGGGGCCCCGGAACTGAGGATAAACAATATTTTGTTTGATGTGGACAAAAAGATTAATGAACTAAAGATGGTTGTGGAAGCCATGACAGGTTTTCACCGGGGAGGACAGCGCTTACTGAAAAGGGCTGTCAGAACAGCATTTTTTTGTGGCTTACCTGCTTTTCTCTTTCTTGATTTTATTTCCCAGTATACCATGGATTTTCCTCGGCAAACCCTGATCTTTTCCCTTTTAACAAAGACGTTTTCAATAAACAACCTCATTGTTCCTGCACTTGGGGTAACTGTCATCTCTATTCTAATAGGGCTTTGGTATCGGAAATGGACGTTGCCCCGCTATTTTAAAAAGTGCAGGGCAAATGTGGACAATCTGGTCTCTTTGAATGATGCATACAGAGTGCAGATATGGTCCAGGGTCAAAAAGAATGTATTGGCTTTGCTTTCTAAACCCGGGTTTGAAGAAATGAGTTTTGAGCACCAGAGAAATTTTTATGATATAGAAGGATTTATTAAGGATGATCTGCAGATGTATTATTCATTAAAATAGCACATGAGCCAAATTTAAGAATTAGGGGATTGAGGGATTTAGGAATTGAAGGAATTCTAT
>JAUXBD010000072.1 GCA_030619585.1 Desulfobacteraceae bacterium | reverse complement strand
CATCTGAGGTGAAAGCCCTTCTGGCTTTTGATGACAAAGCGCCTGAAATGAATCTCGAAGCATTATTGATGAGTACTCAGCATGTGGGTTTGCCTGCGCCTTTCACCATGTATAATGGGTATAAACAGCTTGAAACAGGGACCTGGATATCCTTTGATCTGATCTCCGGGGAAAGTGAACACAAAAAGTATTGGAATTTAGAGATAGAGCCAGATATTTTTGATCCCAAACAGGCTGAAAAACTACTTTGGGAAGCTATTTGTACCAGCGTTGAAAAACATCTTATATCAGATGTTCCCGTGGGCCTTTTTCTAAGCGGTGGCCTGGATAGCAGCCTCGTAGCAGTTGCCTGCGCGGAAATGGGACGAAAATTAACGTGTCTGACTATTGCCCTGGACTCCAAGGATCATGATGAGTCGCCCTATGCTGCCGCACTTTGTAAAAAATATGGACTGCCTCACCAGATAGAACCGATGGATTCTCAAAAAGGTTTCGAGCTTGACCCGCGCCTTGCTGAAATTTTCGATGAACCTTTTGGCTCAAGTGCGGCTTTAAGTACCGCATATATCACACGGATTGCTGCAAAAAATTTTAAAGTTATGCTTTCCGGTGAGGGCGGGGATGAGCTTTTAGGCGGATACAAATGGTATAAATCCTGGTGCGAGTTCTATGGTGATAGCGGAATGTCTCCTCCGTTATGGCGTTACCCTAAAAACACCCTTCGCGGCTGGCTGGGACGCAAGCATATGTCTGCTGACCCTATGGCAGCTTATGCAGCCTTGATGGGAGCATATCCACCTAAAAGAATGAAGCGTCTTTTCGTGGCTGATTTACTCCAGCACTATCCTAAAGCCGTCGCTGCCGCCGCCTATTATCATCAAATAGATTGCCCTGCACTTTCGGGTTTTGACCGGCTTCAGCATCTTGACCGGCAGCTTTTCCTGCCCGCCGTATGTCTGACGAAAATGGACCGTTGCAGCATGGATAACAGTCTTGAGGTTAGGGTGCCCATTTTGGACAAAACAGTCGCCAGTCTCACAGGAAGAATAGCTGTCGATGTTCGCAATCCGGGTTATAAAATGAAGGGGTTGTTGAAAAACATTGCGGAAAAGAAATTACCTGAAGCAATGGTGAATAAAAAGAAGCAAGGCTTCAGTACGCCTATACGTAAGTGGTTTCCCAAAAATATGATTTTGGATGCCATAAAAGATGATATGCGAGAGGGAAATTGGTGGAAAGAGGTCTTTGCACCCACATTTATCCATGAAGCCTCCAGGCTGAGAGGAAGGCCCTTATGGCGTTTATGGCATACCTGGCGCTGGGTAAAGAAGTCTGTAGTCCAATTCAGATCAATTTAAAATTGCTGTCTTGAGATATTTTTCTCTTTCTAACAAATAATTGGTCAAGAAATATTGCTGCAACCAGATAATTGGCAGGATAAAGAGGTGCCAATAGCCTCCCTCTATATGTATATGGGAAGATCGCTATTAATACACAGGAAATTGTTGATATCCACAAAAACAACAACAATATTTCATCATGTTTTATAGACGATCTGATTCTAATGAAATAGATGAACCCAACAAATGCCAACATTGCAGGGATAAAGATTCCAGGTGTAAATTTCTGTTTAATTAGATCTATACCCAAAATGTATAAGGTTTTTTTTAAAAGTCCCTTTGCAAAACCTGCGGGATCTGATCCGGCATACTTAATTACTGTCGGTATAGGACCCTCTGGTCCCGGCTGTTTTTGCTCTGGAGGATGATTACCGATCCATATATTAATGGAGCCGGAAGAGGGAAGGATCTTGAACAAACCTGAAACATGATAATTTCTTATCCCCACAATTAAAAGAGGGCATATTACTATTGTACTGAAAATAAAAGCCCTGGCAGCTTTTTTTGTAAGCGGATAAGGTGTTTTCCAAATAATCCAGCATAGGGCAATAGGGATGAAAGGGATAACATTACCTCTTAATACGCAAACCATACCCAGAAACAGTCCGGATAAAATGCAAAATTTTATCGAATTCTTTCTTCCATAGTGAATCATAAAATAAAGGGCTATCAAGCTTAATCCAGTACTAACTGTTGTATCTAGCAGCCTTCTGGGCAGTTTTATCATTTGGCCACAAACAACCGCAAGGAATGCCGCACCCATTCCCACTCGCTGGATATAAAATTTTTTTCCAAAATGGTAGAGAAACAGGAAAATGCATACCATAATAATTCCCTGGCCAAAAATTACCATTGAAGTTTCTTCCCCAAAAACCAGATGAAAACCTGCTAAAAAGTAACGGTACATTGATTGCATAAAAAAAGGTTGGCTGCCGGTATCGTTAATATCTAAAATATCACCTGCAAGTATATTTCTGGCGAATGTTTCATATGTAAGCCAGTCATTTCCTCCTGACATTATCTGCGCGTAGGGCTTCATACCCTTTCTGGTGGTATCAGCGAAAAACCCTAAAATCATTATAAGTGCGACGAAAAACAAAAGTAGCTTTTCTTTTGAAATTGACTTTTTAAACGGGAAATCCAGAATTTTTAGGGTAAAAATGCTTAAAAAAGTAAACCAGACAAGATGCAGCATGTAATTTAGTGTTACCAATAGGTTATTGTTTTTAACACTTTTCAGTCCGGGCAATAACCTCGAGGAAGGAATCGCTTTAATCTGCTTTCCCTCCATATCCCAACCTAAAAGCAATTTTCTGGGTGATTTACTGGAGTGCTTATATCTAATGACTATGGAATGAACTCCAGGTTCAAGACTAAACAATAACGGTTTGTTTTCTGTTGATGCGCCGATTTCTTTTCCATTAATTTCGATGTCAGCAAAATCATTTGCTATCAGGACTCCGGTTTGGGGGTCATCGTCATGGATGCGTATTTCTCCGTTCCATATTGTACTGAATTGAAAATATCGTCGTTTTTCTCTCTGTTCCTGACTTCCATACCAGTTGAAGCGATGGGCATCGTTTGCAAAATGAATTGGGAAAGTCTGATGAAAAGGGCTGAAACCATAACGTTTAAAATTTATCTTCCTATCAATACGGGTTGCTTTTCCTTTAAGCCCTTGATAGCACCAAGAGGTCTCATGGGGGCCGTTCCAGGTGGGAGTAGAAAAATATCTGGCCATCAATCCCGTCGGAGACCAAGCCATCCCGAGTGAAAACTTCATGAGCGATAGACATACCATTAAAAAAGCAATTGCCTTAATATGCCGAGAAAATTCCTTTTTTAAAGGAAGGATAAAAAAGATGAAAACCAGCATTAATATAAATACAAGATCTAAGGGGCCGATAAAAAAAACTCGTCCTTGATAAACTGAAAGTCGTCCAGGAATTATCCAAAAAAGAACGCAGCTTAAAAAAAAGGATACCCTAATCATTTATACCTTCATCTCAATTTGGAGTTTAGCTGTTGATTGAAACTGCAATTAAACCATATGATTAAAATGATACAACTCGCTTATCTGGTAGTGATGCATAGCAAAAGGCCCTTTTAAAATCAAACGACTCAGCATTTTATCTCTGCCAGGCAAAGATCACACGCACCTGGTTCCAACCACCACTACCGGTTTTTTTCTCCTCACTACAATATGATCAAACCCGGCATCTTTGAACCAATTCCTGATCGTCCTATAGGAATTCGGTTTGTCGTATTTCGGTGTAAGCGCATCAAAAGTGACCATGAAACTGAATTGATACTTTTCCTCATCGCTCAGAGTCAGGTTGTGTTTTTCCACAAGCGAATCCATATTTTCAAAGGGGATGATCTTTCTGAAGAATTTCAACCGGTACTTGATCGCCAGGCCAACGAGTTTGTAAAGGCAGGGGCCGAACCGATCCAGGAGTTTGTATATGGTTTCCAGGCTCATTCTTTTGGTTATGGGCCGCAGTAGGTACTTGTAGTGAAGCATCGATTTCAGGCGGGTGGAATAGGAATGTAAAAACATATCTCCATCTTTTTTGACTCGAGCGGCTATGGAATAAAAGGACTTCTTCGGGTTGGGTGTGTGTTGAATCACCCTGTGACAAAATACGATATCAAACATCTCTTTTTTGATCGGCAGGTTGGCGATATCCGCCTGGACGATCAACAGATTTTTGTATTGGCTGTTTTGTTTCCATGCCTGCTCGACGCTGCTGGAAAAATCGAACGAGAGGACTTTGGCACCCATGTTCAGTAATGCCTCTGTATCGTGCCCTGCACCGCAGCCGCATTCCAGGAGCAGTTTTCCATTGAAATGGTCCTTTTCCCATCCCGACCGCCTCAGTATGGTATTACGTATGAGATTGCTTTTTGTGTAACTATCGTACCTGATTTGGTTGAATCTTTCCCACTGGAATCCGAATGAAGTTGCGTAATTGTCACTTTCAACGAAACGGGGGATATGACCGGTTATCGGGTAGACCCGGCCGCAGCCGACACAGGTCAGTTTTCCCGTTTCTATTGTGTGGTTACTTTTCTTTTCAACCGATATGTCCAGGTCCTTTTGGCATTTAGGGCAGCATAAGTAGTTGTAAAAATACATATTTATGTTCCTTTTGTCGTTGGCTCATTTGTCGCTTTTTTATATCAGGAAACGTTTCGTAAATAAAGCGCCAATCCGGATTTATTTAATTTTGCCCCTCAACAGGTTTTTACTCAGAAACCATTATTTTCAATTCCACAGATCTGTTTGGTCTTCTCACACCGACTTCAGACCTACCATCATGCTGAATGCGAGAATAAACATTGCCAATAATAGGGTTCTCAAACTTAATATTGTCTTGCCGGTTACGTAAAAATCCGTTAGACAGGTATGTGCTTAAACCCAGAACCATGATTAAAAACCCTAACGGCTGCTGAACATTACAACCGGTTCAGAGGGTCAAGGAAAATAGAGGAATGAAATTTAAACATCTACCAAGGTTGATCCGGTTTTTGCTGATCAGTATATTGGCAAATATATTGATATTAACAGTTATGCGTTTCATCTTCTGGAATGTTTTTAATAGTCCCAATGATGCTATACCCTCTATTATACTGCTAAAGTCCTTTTATGTGGGCGCCAAATTCGACCTGCGGCTTTTATTGATAATTAACCTTCCCCTTTTGACTTTTGCGTGGATCAAGCCGATTGCCATATTTGGCTCAACTCTTGGAAGGCGTCTGTGGACCGGGTACCTTACGTTGTCCTTTATGACTGTTTTGCTGTTCTATTTTGTAGATTTCGGTTACTACGCCTATCTTGAAACCAGGCTGGACGCAACCATCGTGAGATTCTTTTACAACCCCCTGGTTTCTTTAAATATGGTTCTTGAAAGCTATCCCGTTTTCTGGGCGGTTATCCTTTTTTTCCTCCTTTCCGCTGCTTACTGGGTAATAACCAATCTGTTAATCAAAAATATAAACCGGGTTACACTGGCTGCCCCCGGCGTGCTTAAAAAATGTGTTGTGACAACTTTGTTTGTATTTATTTATCTATGTGGAGTTTATGGTAAAATTTCCTACTATCCCTTGCGCTGGAGTGATGCGTTTTTTTCCACCCACGCTTTTGCATCCGCCCTGTCCCTTAATCCCGTTCTCTTTTTTGTTGATACGTTTAAAAACAAAGAGGTGCAGTATGATAAAGAGACTGTGAAAAACTACTATGATACGATCTCAAATTTTCTTGGAGTTGCTCACAAGGATAAAGAAAATCTTAACTTTAAAAGGGTAATAAAGGGCAATTCCAACAATATAAAACAACCGAATGTTGTTATGGTGATACTGGAGTCGTTTGCGTACAATAAAACCAGTTTGTCAGGAAATCCTTTAAATCCAAGCCCTTTTTTTGCAGCAATTGCAAAAGACGGGATCCTTTTTAATCGTTTTTATACCCCACATGGAGGCACAGCCCGATCGGTATTTACCGCTGTCACCGGAATACCGGATATTGAGATGGTTAAAACCTCATCCAGAAATCCTCTTATTGTTGAGCAGCACACCATAATAAATGAGTTTAAAGGGTATGAAAAACTATATTTTCTCGGGGGAAGTTCAAACTGGGGTGAAATCCGCGGTCTGCTTTCACATAATATTAAAGGCCTTCAGGTTTTTGAGGAGGGAAGTTACTCTTCTCCACGCATCGATGTGTGGGGTATTTCAGATATGGATCTTTTTAAAGAGGCCAATATTATATTGAGCAAGAAAAAAGAAAAACCGTTTTTTGCTATCATCCAGACCTCCGGAAACCATAGACCTTATACCATACCTGAAGACAATAACGGGTTTAAGTCAATTCCTGCTGAACAAGAGCTGGCCCTAAAGTACGGGTTCAGGTCTGTTGCAGCATACAACTCCTTTCGCTTTATGGATCACTGCATAGGTTCCTTTATGGATACAATAAAGAAGGAGGATTACTATAATAATACGATTTTTGTGTTTTTTGGCGACCACGGTCTTGTTAGAAACGCCGCCCATATGCATAAGTCGGAAGATCAGCTTCTTCTTACAAGGTATCATGTACCGTTTGTTCTCTATGCACCCGGGCTAATAAATGAGGGAAAAACATATGACAAGGTGGCCAGTGAAGTGGATGTTCTTCCCACAATAGCATCATTGGCCTCCATCCCATATGTAAACTCAACCTTTGGGAAAGATCTGCTGGACAAAAAATATGATGATATGCGGTATGCTTTTACCATAAAACACAGGCAGGGCCCGGAACTTGGACTAATAGGTGACCAGTTCTATTTTTTCATCAATGCAGACAAAACCAATAGACGACTACACAGGATCTATTCTGATATTCCAAGAGAAAATGTAATAGAAAAGTTTCCTGATGTTGCCGGAAAAATGGAGCACCTTTGTCTGGGTATTTTTGAAACAGCAAAATATATTCGCTTTCATAACTCACCCAAAGAGGTCGCCGGCAAAGTCGAGCTTGTTAACCCATAGAATCAGCAATAATTTTCCCCGATAATTTTACTGGATAAACTCTATCATGACGCCATTGGCTTTTGTG
>JAUXBD010000113.1 GCA_030619585.1 Desulfobacteraceae bacterium | reverse complement strand
ATATCGGCCTTTGCAGAAAACCTAAAGGGTTTTGTGGCAGTTCCATCCGGCTTAATAACAATCTGTCGCATTGAGCCGACAATATATGTCCACTGCTCCTTTGGTACCGGATGGGGGTCGTCTACAGGGTGATGCCCTGGAATTTTTTCGGGTTTTTTATTGTCTTCTGCTATTGCAGGAGTTTCAATATTTTTTACGCTGCTCACAGCAACCTCGCCACTGTAAACCTTATACAAGGCACTTCAAACTTTTTACTTGGTTAATACTTCTCAAGTTGAATTTTAAGCTCCCTTATACTGATAAGTGCCTGGGCGCCTGAGATCGTGCCCATGGGATCGAACTCGCCGGTTCCAAGATCCTTTGCCTTCATTATGCCTCGGGAGGTACATACCATTGCAGCATTGTAAAAATACTGATCACTTCTCAGATCAGGAAAAACAGGCTCGTGGCCGAAAAATTTGACGGCGAGCTTGGTGTCACCTGTGATCTTGATCAGGATATCCTGGATCAGCATGGCAAACTCAGCGCGGGTCAGGTACTTGTAAGGCTGGAATGTATGATCTGCATGGGTTTCAAGCCCCTTTATCCCCAGTTCAATAAAAGCCTTGATATCGGACTTCAGCACATGATCCTCAATGTCATTTACATCCTCTACTTTTACGTATTCTCCTGTCTTAAAAACTTTTTCAGGATCTTTGTATGAAGTGTCAAACTGTTTGGGAGTCCTGTTCCTAAACAGTTCATCAACTTTAAGCTCCTCTATAAAAAGCGCGCAAACATCTCCCCTGGTTATCTTCTCAAGCAGGGCTATCTTTTGAACCTTTGTGCCCGGCATCGCCCTTTCTATCTGCTGGATGATTGCAAACTCATTGTTTGCCTCCTCAATAAACCCTTTTCCAATATCTAAAACCTTTGAATACTGCTGCTTTGCATCATTATACCTGTGGGACATCTTGTAGCCCAGACCTAAGTAGTAATATGAATCCGGCAGATCAGGTGCGATCTTTACAGCTTTTTTGTGATAGGCCTCAACTTTTTTCAGCCATTTTTTATGCATTTTTTCATTGCCCATTGTATAAAGCCGCATATAGCCGATATTAACTGAGAACTCCTGATCATCACCTTTTGCATAGCTTTCGGCTTTTTTCATATTCTTTAAGCCGTTTTTAAAATCTTTTTTTAGACAATAAACAATACCTATGCCCACGTGGGCAGGCGCAAACTTCGGGTCTAACTCTTTTGCAAGGTTGAACTCCATTAGGGCATCATCGATTTTGCCCATTTTCAGCATCTTGTTACCGTTTGAAACATGATGCCCGGGAGTATCAAGAACCGCTTCTTGTTTTCGAGCCTTTGGTCCGCATGAAAAGCTAAAAAGCAGTAATACAACTCCAACCAGGAAAAATACTTTTCTGTTATACATGTTCCCTCCTTTAAGTTTTTAGATAGCTTTTAATCAACCACAATCATCACCCTGCATTTTTTCATAAATGAAAGGTTCTCAGATGCGTTTTTTAACATTGCCGCATCTGCATTGCTTATAACGATATCACTTCGACCAGGTCCTTGTGTCTTTATTCCCTTAACCGTTACGGGATTGTCCGTAACCCTCTGGTTCTTTTGGGCGGAAGATATCTCCTTCGCATAGCCGCTCATCCCCTGCTGAACTGCAAATTCACGGCTAACAAAGGCGGATCCGTAAACTTCCTGGCCGTTTTCATCTATGACTTTCGGCGACATGGCGGGCTTTGCATTAAGTCCCCTGGCATCAACCACCATGCCGGTGAAAACCTTAGTACCCGCATCAGAGGGCGGAGGTGTGGTATAGGAGGGTTGCGTGTCTGTGGGCGCTTGAGGTTTTGTGTCCTGTGGAAGAACAATATGGGCAAGATCACCGTTTAAGCTCATCTGCATTGTAACTTCAACTGTTCCATCGGACATATACTCCCGATTTACTACCTGGGCGCCCCTGACAACCCCCTGGACTCTTGACATAATCACATCGTTTTCCACAGCGTAGTTTTTAACTGTTGTGGTGGAATCTATCCTGACACCTTTTGTTACTTCAAGAAGGTTGCGCATGGCGTCCAATTTTGCGGCCCTTAAAGCCATGGGCCTTGCCTGGGGCTTGCCATAAACACTTTCAGGAGGAACGCCTATACCGTTTGCCTGCACAATACTTTGTGTCCAGTTCACAGTGCCGTTTCCTACCTGTTCCACCAACTCATTCCACTGTTGACAATACCCTAAAACCGGAACCGCAAGGACACACGCAAACACTAATGTTAAAATCGACTTTTTTCTCATACTGCCTCCTTTCTGGTTGCATTATAAATATTCGGATTGCTGATTGACTTCAGACCGTATAAAAAACTATTTGCCTATTTGCGCAATTTCAATATTTTGATAGTAGTGCTTAAGTATATCTTTATAGTTTGCCCCTTTTTGTGCCATCCTTCGGGCACCCCATTGGCTCATACCAACGCCATGGCCAAAACCTTTTCCTTGAAGAAAGATACCATCTGAAAAAGTAAAGGCATTAAAGAGAGTGCTTTTTATTTTGTTACCGCCCATGGTTATTCGGAAATTGTTGCTGTTCATTTTGTATGTCCCTTTTTCTGAAGAGATAATGACTTTCAATGTCCTGCCGGACGAAGATTGGCCCAAAGTTTTTAAATTGTGTATGTCCCCAAGAAAAAAGCCGTCTCTTGCCAGATTCTCACATGTATCTTCATGAGAGAGAAAATACTCCCAGTTGCTTCCGGGTACGTTTTTACTGAATTTATCCGGTACTGCCATGAGATAAGGGACATCAGCTTTCCATACATTTTTTGGAGATTCGGTGTGCCCCCCGCTGTTTGAATGAAAATAAGCAACAATAAACTTACCGTCATGGGTCATTACCTGGCCTCTTGTTTCATTAATCGCAATGCTGGACCTGGGTGATTCTGCATTATATCCGCCGTAGACCTGTGAGAGTGTGGTAGCTTCAATGTCATATTGTTTGTCTTTTCTTTTTTCTCTAGCATGCATGGCATATGTTCTTGAAGCAACAGCCTGGGCCATCAATGCCTGTTTTGCCCAAGACGGCGGCATCTCTTTCGGCACAACGCCCAATAGATAATGTTCTATCTGAACGCTATTTACTACACTTAGCCCTTTTCTCTCAACAATAATAAGAAAAACTCCCCTATAAGGTGTTTTTTCTAGTTCGAGAGTAGCACTGTCAGATTTAACCGTACAAGTCCTTATTTTAAGTGTTTGACTGTTTATTGAAAGATAACCGTTGTTTTTTGAGAATATTACAGGCCCTTTGCCGTGATAGATTTTTTTTCCAGAATATGGGTTGAGCAAAGTTATATTGTTATCTGAGTTAATCGTAACTTTATCAACATCTTTTTCTAATAATACCCTGACAAATTCATTTAAAATCTTGGGCTTTTTAGTTAAAGACGGTTTAACTTTATAGCTTTTTATTAAGGTTTTCGAACTGTCGGCCCAGACTGCGGCTGTTTGAAAGTGACGGCCATTGGGATAGTCTTTTAAGTATCTACCAAAGTATTTATAAGCTTTCTTGTGATTTCCCTGTTCAAAGAACACCATTCCGCTGTTAAACATCGCATCTGACGCCACATGGCTATCAGGAAAGTTTTTAATAATCAGGTCAAATTGCTTTATGGCCGCCGGGTATTGATCAAGATAAAGACTGTAGGTCCTTCCTATAAGAAACAGAGCCTTTGCCTTAATATCAGGATCGGTTGAGAATTCGGCAATCTCTTGGTATATGCCCACTGCCTCAAGATACTTTCCCTGGTTTAGCATATTCTTGGCTTTTGTAAAGAATACCTTATCAAGGTGAGCGCATATCGCGACTTTTTCAAAAGTAAAAGAGAAAATCAGGAAAAGCAAAAAGAATTTAAGAATAAATATAAAATATGTTTTTTTCAACATTTATTTGAAACTCAGGGAAATCGAAGCCATAATCTAATGATGTTATTCTGTTGACCTTATAATTGTCGGTATTGTATTGTAAGGCCTTATTTAAGTCAATAATAGAACAGGCTGAAATCCGCATTTTGAGTGAACGGGAAATATGGGGCGATTTACAGGATACATAGGTAAAAAATTAGCTGTATTTATAGACCACATGTTGAAATTGCATGCATTTTACTACAGGACCTGGATGCTTATTTTAAATATGCCCAAAGAGGGCAGGGCAATAAATAAACGGGCCATTGTTGAACAGGTATATTTTACAGGGGTTCAGGCCCTTCCTGTGATAATACCCTTGTCGCTTATTGTGGGGAGCATGCTTATTATAATGTTTTCCAGGGTGTCAGGGCAGTATGATATGGGGAAGATGACATTAATACTGCTAGTAAGAGAATTCGGCCCCATGATTACAGCTATTGTGGTGATATTGCGATCCGCCACAGCAGTGACAATTGAGATAAGCTATATGAATGCTCTTAATGAAATTGATGCAATTGAAATGGCCGGAATAGACCCCATGAGAATACTTTGTGTCCCGAGACTTGTGGGCATAACATCTGCTATTTTGTGTCTATTTATTGTTTTTGATCTGCTGTCCATTGTGGGAGGTTATTCAATTGTCTGGGTGGCAACACATGTTCCCATGGGAAATCTTCTTGGTCAGATAGGAAAAGCCATAACCGTTACAGACATTGCTGTGGGGCTTTTAAAGGCGGTTTGTTTTGGATTCGTAATTACAACGGTATGTCTCTACCATGGTTTTAATACCAAAAAAAGGATAACAAACATACCGCAGGTTACCTCTGCAAGTGCTGTGGAGTGTTTGTTCCACTGTGTTGTGATCAATATTATTATATCACTGGTATTTTATGTTTAGGCCCACTTTTTTAATTGGTCTGGCTTTGCCAGGTTAGGAATCAGAAGTGTATTTAAGCGAACTTTCCGATTATGTACTTGCTCCGATCGGGACCGGCAGCGGACTGAATAGATTCAATTTTACAATATCCAAAGGTGATGCCTATTCCATCAAAAGCGATTCCGGAGATGATGCCCGACTTCTGCTCAAGGCCCTTGCCACATTAATTTATCCAACCAGAGGCACATACCTGTTTTATGGTGAAAAGTTGGATTTTACCGACTATAGAAAACTCCTTTTCTGTAAAAGAGAAATAGGCTATATCGCTTTAGATTCAGCCATGATTAGCAACAGAACGATCCGGGAGAATCTTCTTTTTATGCGGCACTATTTTGAAAATTCCATGGATATCTCACTTGACGAGCAAACTAAAAAGCTTTGCAGGGATTTTGGCATTTACGATAAGCTGGATACCCATGCATCAAAACTGGATCGTATGGACTTGAGGGTTGCGATTGCAATCAGAGAGCTCACCAAGCGTCCGAAATTACTTATTGTGGAGCGGCCTGAAGATTTGGTGAGTCATAGTAAACGAGGCTTGTTCCTTAAAATACTTAATGATATGATCATCGCAAAAATTCCCATGGTTTTATTGTCATATAGCGAAGACTTAATAAGAGAGCTGGAAACTAAAAAGATAACCATAGAAAATGGTAAGTTCACAACTATATAGAGAGCAAATCTGTCATGAAAATTGTCTATAAAAAAAGAGAAAAAATTGTGGGAACCTTTTTTGTCCTTATTGCAGTGCTTTTGCTATCAACTGTTGTTCTAATCGGACGTGGCAAGGACTGGTTTAGAACATATGTTACCTACTACACTATTTTTAAGGAGGGGTATAACCTGCAGGAAAATGCTGAAGTAAAGCTGACAAAAGCCAATATAGGAAGGGTAAATAAAATATCCCTTTCTGAGGATAAGGTAAAAGTTGAGCTCTTGATCCTGCAGGAGTATGCCTCAAGGATAAAGATAGATTCAATAGCAACTGTT
>JAUXBD010000012.1 GCA_030619585.1 Desulfobacteraceae bacterium | reverse complement strand
CCCCGATGTTCAGTACAAATGAGGCAAGAACTGTATTAACATCGATAAACGTGGCAGCAAATGCCAGGAAAAGAGCATGCCAGATAAATGCATAAAAATTTCGTTTATAATTGGCAGAATTACTCATAGTTGATAAAAATTTTTACAAAAGCTTGATTCATTATGTCCCTGCGTCATTTGTCGTTATTCCTTATCAGCAATATTATATGGCATGCCGCATGAGCTGTATGAAACATCATGTGCTTTTTCAAAGGCAGTCACTTCCATATCCGGCATATTCCTTTTGGCCCTGCTGGCAGCGCTCATGCCTGCTGCATCACCTCCTATGATCAATAGCTTCATTGATGTTCGCCTCACCTATCTGTTATTTTCTTATATCCGAATCGCCTTTGCTCCATATCGGATCTGTCCCGAATTTATCAACCCACCACTCTTCTTTTGAAATGTATTTTTTTATCTCCTCCTTTGAAAATGAAAATTCGTACTGAGTACAATAATCACTTATAATTTTATTTGCCAAAATGATTGCTTCTGTCATTTCATGACATATTTTTTCTTTTTTACGACATTTGTCAGGATGCCATTTAGTGATCAAACTTCTGAAATTTTCTATGATTTGCTGCTTCGTCGCAGATTCCGGCAGCTCCAGGATTTGTCTTGCCCAGGTTATTTTTTCAAAAGTACTTTTGAAAACTATTGAGGATTTAGAGTTACCCATGAGTAATACTTGTTTTTTAGATTTTCGCTTTGGAAAACAATAAGTTCAATCATTTTATCTCCTTTCTTTGCTTCAACAGTACCCCCTCTTTTAAACTTTACTACCCCAGCTTCAAATCTAAGTCTATTATAGTGCCTTCCAAATAGTTCTTTGTCTTATATTCCGTGATTTGATTAAGTTTTTGCGTTATTTGCCCCATTCTGTCAATTTGCTTTTTGATTTTTGGAATTAGCGTATAAAACTTGCTGTTTTCATTAATACCCTTATCCATCATCATTAATTCAGCGTATCCTGAAATGATTTGAAATGGCTGGTTTAATTCGTGACAAACGGTACCGGCCAGTTCAAGGACTCCTTGAAGTTTTTCGTGTTTAAATTGTTCTTCTTGGGCACGTTTTTTATCAGCAATGTCCCTTGCAATACCCTGTGTGCCTTGAAAAACATCTTTTTTTGTCTCGTCTGAAATGTATAATCCTTCAGACGAAAGGCTAAAAAATTTATAGCGATGTATACTTTCATCTTTGGTCAACAACCTTACTTCAAATAATCTTGTGCTCCTGTCACCTGTTCTGCGGTCTTCTATTTTATAAGCGGCTTCTTTTTTATCTTCAGGATGTACTAAATCTAACAAATATGTTCCTAAAAGCTCTTCCGGCTGATACCCGTAACTTTTTACAGAGTCACTTATAAACGTTATGCATCCAAAAATATCCAGCCGATATATAATATCAGGAACAGATTTTATAATAGAACTAAATTGCCTTTTTGATTGATCGAGTTGTATTGCAATCTTGCTGCGGTAATAAATTTCCTGTTGAAGCTGTTCATTAGTACGGCTTAGTTCAATAGTACGCTTATTAACAATTTTTTCAAGATGGTCACGGTGTTCTCTTATTTCTTTCTCAGCACGCTTATTTTTTTCTTCTATTTTTAAAGTGTATAAAGCATAAGCAATATCGTCAGCAACTTCTTTAAACAAATGTATCTCCACCTTCTCTGCTGAAAAGTGAACAGGGATGGAGGCAGACAACAGGCCATATACTTTTTCTCTACATACAAGCGCAGCCGTCATTGCAGCTCTTTCACCATACATACTTGAAAGAGGGCAATCTTTACAACTGGATAACGGATTTTTAGTCACAATAACAGTAAATTTGTTTAACGCTTTCGTGGCGCAGCGTGTCAACTTGCCATATTTCATTTGATTGTAAAATGGCGCGAAAAGTTTGCTCAGACCTGAGTCCTTAGCGGTAAGAATCTTCCCAAAATCATCAAACAGAACAATCCAGGTGTTAAAATACCCACGGGTCTCAACAAGAATATCACATGCACGCTGAAGAAGACTGTCTCTATCCTTCTCCTTAGTGATGAGAAGGTTTACATTTCTAATTGCACTAAGAATGAGATTCAGGTGTTTTATCTTCTCTTCAGCCTTTTTATAATTTGCGGCTTCTTTATTTAATTTTATGAGATTCCGTTCCAATTCCTCATAGGATGGTTTTATTCTCATGCCGATATCCTTATGTATTACAATGGAAAAACATATTTTCACCCATTTTTTACCTTGCCGTACCGGCAGGCCATCAACGCTTAGGCTTTCAACTCGGGCATGAATTTTTAGCGCCTTTGGCAAGCCAGTTTAAAAATCTTGTCAGAATGCCGGTTTTTTTTGTAGACTGTTGATCACTCTTTTTCATTTTGACTTTATTGTTATGTTTATGCTTCATCTGCTGTTATCCCTTTATAGCGGCTGTTTTTTAACGGCAACAACCCTTAAATCCGCAACTTTCAGTTCCTGTCGAGGTTCGGGAATTTTAAAACTTTCCTTACCGAACAACCAAATTTCCGGAATTATCTCAGCAATCAGAGATCCTTCATTGAAAATGCGTACAACGGAACTTTGAGATACAACTACAGCTACCGCCCGGGTGTCACGTGTTATGGAAGCAGCAGCCATATGACGGCTGCCCAACCCTAAAGGGAGTTCAATACTCTCTGCAGTCGCATTGATGTAACGAGCAGCGGAAATAACTACACCATTACCGCTCACAATAAAAGCACCATCCAGTTGTGCAAGTTCTTTTACCGTTTCTCTGACATCCGGATCGCAAATTTTCTTTTTTTCTTCCTGATGTCCATAAAGAGGGTCGAGGATAAGATTTTTAGATCTTTTTAATGTTTCCTTTTCATCAGACACGACAAAAAGTGTGCCGATTTTGCGACCCTCGCGGCCTTCGCGTGCTATCTCGACGGCTAATTGAATTGTATGGTTCAAAACATGGGCGTCGCAATCATCTTTTAGCTTACAAATATGTTCAATATTAATCATGGTAAACCTGTATAATTCATAGCTAAAACATCATAGGGCCGTTTATTTGAAAGCATCCGGCAAACAAAGATTGTGCCTATTACGGGTTTTAAGGCGGTATATGTTTTACCGCCTTAAAACCGATTTCTTTATTGAAGTACTGTCAGGTCAGTATCCCCTATGGTTTACGTTAAACACCAAGTGTGTCAGCTGTTTTCTCAGCCTCGAGATGCTTCGCCCACGTTTCACCCCACATATCCGGAACCGTCTCTTCAACATCCAGTATCGATTCCCAAGACACATCCATTTCAGTGTAAATTTTCTTCAGCTGATCTTCATCCTCGGCCAGCCATAGGCAATATCGCATTCCTTTATCTTCGTTAAAATAGGTTCTTACCCATGTAGCGGATTCAACTTTTGCCAAATTTCTCCAGTTACCCTGGACAACCGTACAATCAATTCCCGGATTGTTGTGAACAACCATGTATTTTTTCTGTTTAGCCATTTTTCCTCTCCTTTTTTAAATTTACTGTTTCAATTCTGTTTCAATTCTGTTTTCAATTTGTTTTTATAATCGTTTCTATCAGATCACCTCCTTTCAAATTCTCAAGATAATGTTCTGTACTGACTGCAGCAACAGCTGCATCACCCACAGCGGTCGTCACCTGCCTTAAGTGTGTGTCTCGGACATCGCCGGCGGCAAATACGCCGGGCACGGATGTTTCCATTGCGGAATTTGTAATAACAAATCCACGATGACCCAAAGGGGTTGCGTATTGAATCTTGAATAGCGCATAGTTTGACCTGTCCTTTGACTGCTTTATTTCCGTTTATACAATTTATCATTTATTTCCTTTAATTCCCTTTTGACAGATAATTTTCATTAATCAATTGGGAAACCTGCTCATTATGTCTTTAGCTATACCCCATTCATGATTCAAGACCCCTTTGTTTCCTCGAAAAATAGCCGACCCGATACTGCCCTCCGTATTACTCGCACCGATCACTGCAATGCTTTTCGGTTTGAATATCTTATCCAAATTGTTAATACTCATGAAAAATTATCTCCTTACAGATGTTTTTACATCGCCAGGACAATCCGGATAAGTGTGGTTTCGCTTGACACCGGATATCCACAGCAGAAGAGATCTCTATTTATCCTTAAAAGGATTTACCAGAAGAACGGGTATGGGGGCTGTTTTAGAGATGCGTTCTGCAACCGAACCGAAAAAAACCTTGTCAAGCCCTTTTCTGCCGTGGGTTCCGAGGATCAGAAGATCGATATCCATGTTTCGAGCATAATTCAAAATTTCTTCAGATATGTCCCCGATTTTCAATACGGCCTTGGCTGTCGGAAAGTTGTTAAAATATTTTTCTTTGAATTGATATAAACTTTTTTCCGTACCTTTTACAGTTTCGTTTTGAAAATTCTGGATGGAAGTTACCGAAACGTTGTATCCGGATAAATGATCTAAAATTCGCACCACAAACAGAAGGTGAAGTTCTGCGCCGAATTTTTCCGTCATTAAAGTAACGTAAGGCACAAGTTGCGGTGATATCCCTGACATGTCTACCGGAAATAAAATTCTTTTGATTTGTACCATTTCACACCTCCCTTTGCTTGATTGCAGATTAAATGGTTCATAGATTTATTTTAGTTTCTATTTGATTCGTATAATTAGATAGTATCGTTCAAAAGCTCTATTTTTATCTATTTTTTGTATGGATTTCACTGCCATTTTGCACCTCCTGATATTTTAAGTTAATGAACTACGTTGCATAATATTTTTAACAATAAGACTGTAGCGTCTAGCTGTTTCAGCGTCCGTGTTTAATTCAGGAAAAGTTTCCATGCTATCAGTGAAATCCTTCAAATTACTATCAATGGGTATTCGACCTAGAAAAGGAACTTCATTTAAAAATATTGCTCTATTAGCAGGCCCGGTGTTCAACATATTTTGACGCTGACCGCAGTTTTGACACAAAAATCCTCGCATATTTTCAATCCATCCAAAGATTTCAATTTTTTCTTTTCTGAAAAAATTTATTATATTTTTTGCATTGTTGTCGTTTATTCTATCTGGTGCCGTTACGATAATTACTTTTACATCGGGAATGGATCTAATTACTGAGAGCAATCTTTCACTCGGACCTGGCGGTGTATCAATAATGAAGTAATCAAGGTCATCCCAATTTATACTGGAGATAAATCGCAGGATATCAGATATCTTCAGGAGCGTTCCCCACCCCCCGGTCTCTCCTATGTCATTCATCAAAGACTCAATGGAAGCCACTTTCAAAGCGTCTGAGTAGAACATAGGTTTTAACCGCTTATTTGAATCCCTTATTACCATAGGTTCAAGATTGAGCATTCTATGAATATCCGGATTATAAAAGTTTACATCCATCAGTCCGGTTTTTAGGCCTTTTTTTGACAGGGCCATCGCCAGTTTTACTATAACTAATGTTTTGCCAACCCCCCCTTGACTACTGATAAATAGGAATTTGTTTTTGATTGAGGCCATAGATTGATGAATGGCATGGACCTGAACAGCTTCGTCAATATTCTTTTTTGATGTATTATCGTTATTGTTCTCTGTCGTATGCATAAAACACCTCCCTCGTGTATATTTATCTTAAAAACCAAACTAAAGCTTGTCGTGTGGTCTAACTGGTATCCCCAGTAAGTCCGGCTGGGCCTCCGCCGATGATGATAAGATCGTATTGAGTGTCCTGCATTTTCTTTTCTCCCTTTTCAAAAAATTCCTGATCGCTTTTTTAAATCCTTTACCTGATTCAAAAACTTTTCCGTTTTCTTCAGGGAAATGCCGGTGGTTTCACTGATCTGAGGGACTGATACTCCTTTGCTTTCCATGTATAAAGCATCTGACATTTTTGTACTTTCTTTTAACACCTTATTTTTCATCATATAAAATCCTTTCCCTTATCAGTGGCTATCCGGCAAAAATTTTGCTTTGGTAATTTTTAAGACCCTATGCGATTTCTCTTTCAGATTGTTTTAGCATTTTCGCTTCAGCAATAAGGGCGGCTCCAAGTGCACCTGCAATCTGAGGGTCCTGCGGCAGCTTCTTAACGGTTACTTCAAGTCTTTCTGTTAATGCTTTAGCCAGCCCTTTATTTTTAGAACACCCGCCTGTCAAAGCAAGTTCTTCAATAAGTCCTACCCGCCTGACCATGGAAGAAACCCTGCCCGACACGGAAATATTTATTGCTGCAATAATATCGTTTAATTCTGCTTCGTCACTTATAAGCGTTACCACTTCAGATTCTGCGAAAACAACGCACTGGTTGCTCATTTCCGGCGGATTTTTACCCTGGTTTGATAATGACGAAATATCTTCAAGGCTACAGTGAAGAACCCGCGCCATTGCTTCAAAAAATCTTCCTGTACCGGCAGCACACTTATCGTTCATTATGAACTCAATAACCTTACCCGTATCGTTAAGAGAAATTACCTTGCAGTCCTGTCCGCCAATATCAACTACCGTTCTGACAGCCGGGTTCAGCCAATGAGCTCCGCGTGCATGACAGGTTATTTCAGACATGTTTTCTTGGGCAAAGGGGACTTTACTTCTGCCATATCCCGTGCCCACAATGTAAGAAAATTCATCAATGGATGAAATTCCGGCTTTTTCCATAGCGCCATTCATGGCCTCTTGTGCGGTTTCACCTGGCTTTTGACCAGACGGTATAACATGGCCGGCAAGAACGATACCATTTTCCATAATGACCGCTTTCCCTGTTGCGGATCCAACATCGCATCCTCCGGTTATCATAAATCGCCCTCCTTGTTGAAACAATTAAGCAATTTTCTTATATGGCCAGCATACAATTCCGCCATCCATAAATTTAACCTTTGAGTAACCTTCACCCACAAGAATTCTTTCAGCCTCATATCCCCTGAGTGAAATTTTGCAAAACGGGATAATTTCTTTATCTTTAGGAAGCTCATCAAGGCTGCTCCTGAGTTTGCCGAGAGGAATCAGCTTTACCCTTGGATCCTCAATCCGCATTTGCTCATATTCCTGAGGTGCACGCACATCAAGAAAAATAAAATCGTCGCCTTTTTCTATTTTTTCCTTAACCTCAATCGGAGTATATGAATTGCAAAGACCGTTCAGTTTGTTTTCAGCAATATTGGCCGCGGTAATAATATTATCCATTGCAGGTGAAAAAGGAGGCGCGTATGCTAGGTCATAATGCGCGATATCGGTAACCAGAGAGCCTGAAGCAATGTTTGCAACAGCCACTTCAATGCGTTTTGCCACATCACCCGGCCCGGCCACCTGCGCGCCTAAAAGTTTTTTTGTTTTTCTGTCAACGATGAATTTAATGATGATCAGTTTTGCATCTTTCATAAAATGCGGCTTGTCAGGAGATGGGGTTAAAACTGTTAAATAATCATAGCCCCCATCTTTTGCAGCCTTTTCGGTCAAGCCGGTTCTTGACACGTTAAAATTAAAAACTTTGCAGATCGCCGTACCGAGCACACCTTTAAATTCAGATGCAAAACCGCAGATATTATCAGCAATAACGCGGCCATGTTTATTTGCTGTGGATCCCATCGGGACATAACTCGGTTGTCCTGTAATCAGATTATTATTCTCGACACAGTCTCCGCCGGCATAGATATCAGGATCGGATGTCTGCATATTCTTGTTGACTTTTATCGCTCCAAACTTGCCGATTTCAAGACCCATATCTTTGGCAAGCTTTATGTTCGGCCTGACACCTACGGCTACAAGAACCATATCAGCAGAAAACTCACCTGTATTTGTAGTCACGCTTTTCACATTTCCCGATCCATCATCATTTATTTTTAATACCGTTTCACCAACCTTCAACATAATATCGTTTGCCGCAAGTTCTTTATGAAGGTGATAGGCGATTTCAGGGTCCAGCAATACCTCCATAGCAGTATCCAGCCTCTCTATAATGGTGATTTCCATTCCCTGTTTTTTTAGCCCCTCTGCCGCTTCAAGTCCTATAAGTCCGGCGCCGATAATTACGATTTTTTTGGCATTGAGAGGACCGCTCCTGTCTTTTATTTTCATGGCGTCCTCAACAGTCTGCAGAAAATTTACGCCTTTTAAGTCAACGCCCTCTATTGGAGGCACAAAATAATTACTGCCGACAGCAAGCACCAGTGAATCATATGAAAATTCAAGAGACTCATTAGTGTCCGTGTTTACCGCATGAACAATTTTGTTGTCTCTGTCCACAGATTTTACGAGCGTTTTATTTTTGACTTTAACATCCTTTACCATTTTAAAAAAACCTGGATTGCGAACTACCCCCGTAGGTGTTGCCATTAATTCATCATGGTTTTCCACCTCGCCGGAGAGATAAAAAGGAAGACCGCATCCGGCATATGAAATGAGTTCACCCTTTTCAAGTATGGTTACGTCCGCCTCAGGATTTAATCGTTTAATTCTTGCCGCAGCTTTTGGGCCGCATGCTACTCCGCCGATTACAACTACTTTGTGTTTGTTTTTCATTTTTTCTCCTTTGATTATTTTGCGTTATTCAGTTTTTGGGCCTGTTGAAGTAAAAGCGTTTCTAACCTCTCCAAAGAAACAGGACAAGCCTGCATCGGTATCCCCATCCAGTCGCAGTATTCCAGGAATTCTTCCGGATTTTCTCCCATATATTGGTCCAGGTATCCAACCCCATCAAGTACAATGGCACCGCCCGTGTGCCTGGGAAAGTTTTCATTGGCAACTCCCTTGTCCCATCCCTTGAATACCTGTTTGCGAAATTTCACCCATCCGGGCGTCATCCACCAGACTTTTTCTCCTCCGGCGAGCTCTTCTCCGAATTTTGCTTGTTCATCTTCTCCGGCAATCATGTTCATACAATGCGTAGCTTCTATCCTTGCAATCCCTTCCCCCTGTTCCTCGATAATCGTCTGCATGGTTCGCAGCGGATCATCCACATTCACATAGCAGTACTTGCCGCCATATACCACGATCACCTTGTCTGCTTTTTCTTTAGCCTTTTGAATTTTTTCAACCAGTTGACGTTCCAGTTCATGAATGTCCTGATGAAGTCCGGGAGCCGTGAAATACAGGTGTTCGGTGTCAAGAAAGCCTTCTTCTTTTAATTGATTCAATTCCATGCTTAATGTTCCGCATGCCACTATTGCAATATCGGAAAAAGATATTTCCTTCATGATGTGCCTCCTGTCCGGTTATTTAAATATCAGCCCGTTACTGTTTAAAATCAAATAAAGTTTTACGTAAAGGACCCAAGATTCAATCTGCAACTTAAAAAGAAAAGTTTGATTAAAGGTAGTGCCAAACTTTTTTTATACCTTTTCATCTTCTTTTCTTCATCATAGACTATCTATAAGAAGTTTAAGTTTTTCAATATCCACCGAGTCAGGATGGCCGATAGCATTTGGTGCATCATCAAGCCATACAGGTGTCTGGGGTTTTGCTTTCACTTTTTCAAGAATCTTAGGATTTACTTCACCAGGGCAACTGAAAATACCTGCAAGATCTGCATCAGGAGCGAGGCCTTTGGCGTGATCCATTGCATTTTTTGCATGAGCAGATCCTGCTGCAGCGCCGTGAGTTGCAAACAGAAACAACCGTTTTCCACTGCCTATTTTAGGCAGATAATCTGCTGTCTTTAGATCCGGCTTACCGGCCTGAAGCCAGAAACCAACAGCAACAAGGTCATATCCATCAGGGTCAGGTGCATCAGCGATAGCATAAATATCCTTTTCCCCCTTTAAAACTTCATGGACGGCTTCTGCCAGTTTTTTGGTGTTACCTGTCTGGCTTGAGTAAACGACTAATGACTTCATTTTAAATCCTCCATATTGTATTTGGTTTAACCTATTTCCTTTCTATATCTGTTTTTCTGCAACCTTT
>JAUXBD010000088.1 GCA_030619585.1 Desulfobacteraceae bacterium | reverse complement strand
ATACCATCAACAAAATTCACCGGTGAATTTACCGGAACCTTTTCCTGGACCTTTCCCTTTGCTATGGAGATTGATACAAATTTATTGCTTCTATTAACTATTTTTTTACCAACAAAATTTTTCCTGAACCATCTGCTTTCAATCTCCCCTCCCAATCCCGGGGTTTCACAGTGGCTGTACACTGTAAATCCTTTGATTGTTGCCCCATCATCTCCTATCGCCAGATAACCGAGGATAGTCCCCCATAAACCATTGGTATTAACAGGAATAATGTATGACTCAATATTGTCGTCCCTGATATGAAGATAGATTTTCAGGAGCTCTAAGTTTTCATCTGCCTTATCGTAAAGCTCTCCTGATGAATCAACAAAGTAACTTTTAATATTCTCCCGGTATATGGATTCTATACTGGCAAGTGCACCAGACGTTAAACCAGAACCTGCAATGGCTTCATCGTCGCCTATAATACCGGCGGCTTTCAGAATATTTTTTTGGCTGTCTGTAAGTATGTTTTTCTGCTGACGCTCTTTAAGGCCGCTTGATGCAGAAATAAGTATCAGGCTGCATACAAGCCCCAGAGCCATTGCAAAAATTACGGCTTTTATTCTCTCTTTTCTACTGTCAGACATTGGGCACCCTTTTCCCAAGCCTTATCCCGATTACAAAATGGTCGATAACCGGGGCTAAAGCATTCATAAAAAGTATGGAAAGCATAGTGCCTTCAACATATGCAGGGTTAAAAACCCGTACAAGAACTGTAAGAACTCCTATTAAAAATCCGTATATCCATCTTGAAGTGTCCATTCCAGGCGCACTTACAGGATCTGTTGCCATGAAAGTTATGCCAAAGGCGAAGCCTCCGGTAACAAGATGATAAAAAGGATTCAGCGAAAACCAGGCCAAAGAGTTGCTACCTGAAATAAAGTTAAGGAAAAAACCCGTTGCAAGCACTCCTATTATCCCACCTGCAATAATACGGTAGCTGGCTATTCCCGTAACAACCAGAAAAACAGCACCGATCATGCATAAAAGGGCTGATGTTTCACCGATACTGCCCGGGTAAAGTCCTTCAAAAAGTGTTGTAAAAGAGTATTTCGCACTGGTCAGTGCACTTTCTATTTTCCCTCCTGCCCCCACAAGGCCGGATATTGCAAGAGGTGTGGCGCCGGTTAATGCATCTATCTTGTCGACAACAGTCCATACAGTATCTCCGGACATCTTTGAGGGATATGCAAAGAACAGAAATGCCCTTCCGGTCAATGCCGGGTTTAAAAAATTGCGGCCGGTTCCCCCGAAAATCTCTTTGCCCAGAACAACTCCAAATGATATCCCTGCCGCAACCTGCCAAAGAGGAATCGTAGGAGGAAGGGTGAGTGGAAACAAGATACCTGTCACAAGGAACCCTTCGCTAATAGCATGCCTTCTCTTTACAGCAAAAACAATTTCCCAGAAAAATCCCACTCCATATGAAACGGCCACAATAGGCAATACAATATATGACCCCCGGATAATGGATTTTATAATTGTGGCTTCAACTCCTGATGCAAGAAAACTGTGATAGCCTGCATTGTATATACCCCACAACAGAGTTGGTATAATCGCCGCCAGCACGAAGCTCATAAACCTTTTAAGGTCTATGCTGTCGCGCACATGGGGCCCTTTTTGTGTAACATCTCCAGGAATAAAGAAAAAAGTTTCAGCGGCATCAAAAAGGGGACTAAGCTTTCTCAGTCTGCCATTTTTTTCAAAATGTTTCCTCTGGGAGTCAAATATGTTTTTTATTATCCTCACATGCATTCCTTATAATACTTTTTTCTTGCTGTTTTTATTATATCGCCAAGTTCGATCTTTGACGGACACACATATGAGCAAAGTCCGCATTCAACACAGTCAAGAAGACCATGAGCTGCTGCCTCCTCAATCTCATCGGCAAGTATAGCTTTCATGGTAAACTGCGGAAGAATATCTACAGGACAAACCCTGGCACAGGTGCTGCAGTTTATGCACCCACGATTTTCACCATGCATGCTGCAGTCCATCTTTAACGGATTTTTGTTAAAAACCGATAGAAAGGTGTTTAAATAGCCTGACTTATCTATTCCCGGCCGTGCAAACCCGAAAAATTCCGGTTCTCCTCCTTTGGGAAGGATTGTCAAAGAAGTTTCATAAAAACCAAGATAGGAATCAGATTTAACAGAATAACCGGTAAGTACGCCGCCTGCAATTATACGCGTGTTATTTTCTGATGATCCGCAGGCAATATGAGAAACCGGCGCTCCGAGCCTTGTATGCAGGTGCTGCCTTTTTTTTGCCATGCTGCCTGCAACACACACTGTCCTTTCAACAGGATACCTTCCGTTTTTCAAAAGGTCGGCAATGAGTAAAACATCCTGGCCGTTTATATACCAGCTTTGATTTTCATTTGCTGTTTTCTTTGTATGAAAAAGAACCACTCCGGGGTCATCGGCAGGGTAGCTTCCTGAAACCTTATGGGTAAGATATTGACCAACCTGCTTTATAGCATAACCGTTTTTACTTCCCGTATAGACCACAACCGAATCCGACAGCCTGTTTAAAACTTTCATGCCAAAGCTGAAAAGATCGGTCTTTGACTCCAGATAAATCTCAGGGTCCGGATGAAACGGCTCAAGATTATCCATGCGCACTAAAATTGACGGCGCGGTGATGCCGGGGTCTGCAATGTCACGAAAGGGTAATTGCCGTAGTAAGGTCCATAGTCCTCCTTTCATTATCCTTCCCACAAGCTCTTTTTGCCCTATGTCCTCAATTTCCTGTTGGGAAAGCTTTTCAAGCTCCACATGTTCTTCCCGGCTGTCCAATTTTATCACTATTTTACTTATGACCCTGCGAGGGCCAAATTCAATATTCTCAATCTCCCCTGAACCAGGGGATAAAAATTTAATGACAGGTGATCTCTTATCTTCAAAAAGAGCTGTGCCCACTTTGACACTATCGCCGATTTTTACAAGCAGTCTTGGTTTTACAAAAGGAATATGTTCGGGAAGCAGGGCCACATGTGATGGTTTTTCAAGAGTAACGACTTCACAAAGAGGTTTTCCTTCAACAGGAAGATCATAGCCGTTTTTAACTTTTACATTTACCGGAATCATTTACGTTTTTCTTCTTTCATGATTTTCCGAAGCACAAAGGGCAGTATGCCTCCGTTCAGGAAATACTCGACTTCAACATGGGAGTCAAGCCTGACGGTTGTCTGGAACACGATCTCTTTACCATCCTCTTTTACAGCCCTTACACTCAAATTCTTTCCCGGAGTCATATCATCAATCCCGGCAATAAAAAAGACCTCGCTGCCGTCAAGACCAAGGCTTTGGGCCCCATCTCCTTCGTTAAAAACAAGGGGCAAAACACCCATCCCCACCAGGTTACTCCTGTGGATTCTCTCAAAAGATTGTGCAATAACAGCTTTAATGCCCAAAAGGTTTGTCCCTTTTGCAGCCCAGTCCCTGGAGGACCCTGTTCCGTACTCTTTCCCCCCCAGCACGATAAGGGGTACATTCTCCTTTTTATACTCAAGGGCGGCATCATAGACAAACATCTCCTTTTTCTCGGGAAACTTTAGTGTAAAGCTCCCCTCCTTTGGTGAGACAAGCTTGTTTTTTAACCGTATATTTCCAAATGTGCCACGTGTCATCACATGGTCATTTCCCCTTCTTGAACCATAGGAGTTAAAATCCTCAGGAGACACACCTTGTTTGGAAAGGTATCTGCCGGCAGGATACGCTGGATGAATAGCACCTGCAGGGGATATATGGTCTGTGGTAACAGAGTCTTCAAGGAGCAGAAGAGCCCGTGCATTTTCAATATCCCCGGACCTGCCAGTTTCAAGGTCAAAATTTTCAAAATAAGGTGGCTTTTTTATATATGTTGATTCAGGATGCCAGTTAAAGGTTGTACCTTCCGGCACAAAAAGCTCCTTCCAGAAATCGTCGCCTTCAAATATGTTGCTGTATCTTTTTTCATAAAACTCGGTCTTAACATGTTTTTCAACAACCGCATCGATCTGTTTTTTGTCCGGCCAGATATCCTTTAGGAAAACAGAGTCGCAGTTGGGGTTTGACCCTATGGGTTCATCATCAAAATCTATATCAACCCTTCCTGCCAGGGCAAAGGCAACAACCAGCATGGGTGACATGAGAAGATTTATCTGTACACTCTGATGGATTCTCGCCTCAAAGTTCCTGTTGCCGGACAGCACTGCGGCCACCGCAAGAGATTTTTCCGATACCACCTTATCAAGTTCCGAATGAAGGGGACCGCTGTTGCCTATGCATGTGGTGCAGCCAAATCCCGAGATATGAAATCCCAGGGCCTGGAGATAGGGGGTAAGGCCTGAACTTTCAAGGTAGTCCTGTACCACCCTTGACCCTGGAACAATAGAGGTTTTTATATAGGGAGATACCCGTATACCTGCCTCAACCGCATTTTTTGCAAGAAGCCCTGCGCCTATAAGCACATGGGGATTGGATGTGTTTGTACATGACGTAATTGCTGCAATCACAACGCTACCGTCCCGTACCTTTACTTCACCCTGACTTAAACCGAATTCAGGTGTCAGACTGCAGGAAGGTTTAAAAGCTGCCTCATTACAAATCCGGCACCCTGAATCATCATTGAAAGTTGATATGCGTTTCAACTCCACATTTTTTTTATAGTTGCCGCTTAAGATGTTGCTAAATTCATTCTTAAGGTTTTTAAGGGGTATTCTGTCCTGTGGCCTTACCGGCCCGGCCACGCAGCGTTCCACCAGGGAAAGGTCAAACTCAATTACCTGTGTATACTCGGTCTCCTCTTTTCCTGTATAGAAAAGACCCAGTTCCTTTGCGGATATTTCAACTATATCAGCCCGCTCTTTTCTACCTGTCATCCTCAAGTATTGTACTGTTTTTTCATCTATGGGGAAAAAACCGACTGTGGCGCCGTATTCCGGTGACATATTTGCTATGGTGGCCCTGTCCGCAATATTCAGCCTTTTCATTCCAGGCCCGAAATACTCCACAAATTTCTCCACCACATTATATTTTCTCAAAAGCTCGGTAACCGAAAGAACAATATCTGTTGCAGTGGTGCCCTCTTTCGGAGACCCTACCATCTTTACCCCGATAACTTCAGGGATAGTCATATAATACGGCCTGCCAAGCATTACCGCCTCTGCCTCTATGCCGCCAACACCCCATCCTAAAACACCAATGCCGTTTATCATTGTTGTATGGGAATCAGTTCCCACCAGTGTGCCGGGAAATGCTGTATTCACACCGTTTTTTTGAACCGAATTAATCACCCTTGCAAGATATTCAAGGTTTACCTGGTGGCAGATACCTGAATTTGGCGGCACAACTTTAAAATTATCGAAACCCTTTTGTGCCCATTTTAGGAGCTCATATCTTTCACGGTTTCTTGAGTACTCCATCGCCACATTTTTGTTAATAGCATCTTTGTGCCCAAAAAAATCCAACTGAACCGAGTGGTCGATAATAAGCTCTGTGGGCACAAGAGGGTTTATTATCTTCGGGTCACCTCCCATCTTCTTTACAGCGTCTCTCATGGAAGCAAGATCCACAACAGCAGGAACCCCTGTAAAGTCCTGCATGAGCACGCGGGAAGGATGATGAGGGATATCCACTGGTTTTTCATATTTTCCTTCCCACCTGGCGATATTAAGCAGATCCTCCTCTGTTACGATGTTTTCGTCCATATTTCGTAACAGATTTTCAACCAGAACCCTGATTGAAAAAGGAAGCCTGCCAATATCTGCCACCCCTTTTTCTTCAAGAAGCTTTATGCTGAATATATTGTACTCACGACTATTTATTGTGAGCTTTGCAATGTAATCTTCTTTGTTCATGAAACACGCTCCATGGAGTCATTTCACCTGTCATTAATATTTACATAAACACATTCATCGGGGCCGCAATATGTGCCTATATATTGGGCCTTGGGTCGGTAAAGCATGGGCTTTGGCGCAGCTTCCGCAAACTGCTCCTCTAATACATGGGCACACCAGCCTGAAATTCTTGATACGGCAAATACAGGAGTAAAGATGTCAATAGGAATTCCCATGCTATAGTAAAGGGATGCGCTGTAGAAGTCCACATTAACAAAAATGTCCATATTCTTTCGCTCTTTAAATTCAGCTTTGGACCTTTCCTCTAGAAGCTTCGACATTTCATACCATTTTGTTTCGCCTGTGCGCTCTCCCATTTTCTTGGACATGGGCATGAGAATCAGGGCTCTTGGGTCGTCAACTTTGTATACAGCATGACCCAGCCCCATTATTTTTCTACCGGCATTAAGTTCTTCAATTCTACATCCAGAGTGCCCAGATCATGAACAGCATCAACGCATAAGAAACGATTCGAAAATATCGTCT
>JAUXBD010000207.1 GCA_030619585.1 Desulfobacteraceae bacterium | reverse complement strand
CTGTTTATATTGGACACGGATTAGCACGGATTTGACGGATATAAGAATTTTAGAAAATAATCTGTGTTTATCTGTAAAATCTGTGTCCCATTATAGGAGGTATTAATGCACATTCTTTTAACAGGCGGCTGTGGCTACATAGGCTCCGTTCTAACCCCAAAACTGCTGAATGCAGGATTCAAAGTCTCGGTTGTAGACATTATGTGGTTTGGAAACTTTCTTCCGGATCACAAGAATTTAAAAATATTTAAACAGGACATCCGAAACATTGACAGCCTTTCAATGGAAGATGTGGATGTCGTCATCCATCTTGCCAATGTTGCCAACGACCCGTGCGGAGATTTGAGCTCAAAACTCACATGGGAAGTTAATGCACTTGGGACTATGCGCCTTGTTGAGTGGGCTATCCGGCATAATGCAAAACAGTTTATTTACGCCAGTTCCGGCAGTGTATATGGAGTGAAAGAAGAACCTCAAGTTACCGAGGATCTCTCTCTGGTTCCGATCTCTGATTACAACAAAGCCAAGATGGTCAGCGAGCGGGTTCTCCTGAGTTATAAAGACTCCATCGTGGTTCAGTGCATCCGTCCGGCAACTGTTTGCGGCTATTCTCCCAGGATGCGCCTGGACCTTTCCGTAAACATGTTGACAATGCAAGCCTTGGCCAATAAGAGGATAACGGTGTTTGGAGGAGATCAGGTCCGCCCGAATATCCACATTCAGGATATTACAGACCTTGTTCTCTTTTTCATTGAACAGGGAGAGAAAGTCCAAGGCATTTACAATGCCGGTTTTGAAAATATTTCAATAATGGATATTGCAAAGAAGGTTACGGAATTTATGCCGGCTGAGATCGTGGTAACACCATCCAATGACCCCCGTTCTTATCGTTTGAACTCTGACAGGCTCCTGGGCACCGGCTTTAAACCAAAATATAACGTTGAATATGCCATAAAAGAGATTATTGTATCATTTGAATCGGGCAAGTTGCCGAACCCCATGACTGACACTCGCTACTATAATATTAAAAGCATGCAAGAGATGCATTTTGAATAAAATTACTGCTATGAACAACAAATTTTACGAACTTGAATCCACAGCACGACATATTCGTGGGAAAATTATAGAGATGTCTCACAAGTCTGGTGCCGCACATCTCGGCTCTTCCCTTTCCTGTGTGGATATTCTGGTTGCACTGTATTGGAATGTGCTTTCAATAAATCCTGATAATCCATCTGATCCGGATCGGGACAGATTTATTCTCAGTAAAGGACATGCAGCATCAGCTCTTTTTGCAACCTTGGCATTTAAAGGATTTTTTCCTGTAAATGTTCTAGATACCTTTGCAATGCCCGGAAGTCGTCTCGAAGAACACCCCGGCCCCAATTGCATTTCAGGCGTGGAAGCGGCGACAGGTTCTCTCGGACACGGGCTTCCCCTGGGCATAGGTATGGCGCTTTCAGGCCGTATCCAGAAACAAGCATATCGTATATTCGCCTTGCTCAGTGATGGAGAGTGCAATGAAGGCTCTGTCTGGGAAGCTGCCATGTTTGCTGCTGGTCAACACCTGGACAACGTATTAACAATAATTGACTTTAACAAATGGCAGGCAACAGGACGCAGTTGTGAAGTAATGGCGCATGAACCGCTTAAGGAAAAGTGGAAATCTTTTGGTTGGAGCGCTTATGAAATTGATGGGCATAATATGAGTGAACTTGTTGATGCATTAAACAATTTTCCAGATGGATCCGGCAGGCCTGTGGCGGTCATAGCGCACACTGTAAAGGGTAAGGGTGTTTCATTTATGGAAGATGACAACAACTGGCACTATCGTATTCCAGATGAGCAAGAGGTTATTAACGCAAAAAAAGAGCTTGGATTGTTATGAGAAACGCCTTTGCAGCCGAATTAAAAGAACTTGCCACAATGGACGAACGGATTGTTTTATTGTCAGGCGATATCGGGAATCGGCTATTTGATAATTTTAAAAGAGAATGCCCGGGACGGTTTTTCAATTGCGGTGTCGCTGAAGCCAATATGACCGGTGTGGCGGCAGGCATGGCAATGTGCGGGCTTCGTCCGATAACATATACCATCACTACATTCAATACATACCGATGTCTTGAGCAGATTCGATTAGATGTCTGTTATCACAACCTCCCTGTGACCATTGTCGGCGTGGGCGCAGGGCTTTCCTATGCAGGGCTTGGCGCAACGCACCAGTCGCTGGAAGATATAACAATGCTTCGTATGCTCCCTAATATGACCGTGATTTGCCCTGGTGATGCGGTGGAGGTGAGGCTGGCTTTAAGGGCTGTCGTAAAACAAGAAGGGCCGGTCTATATTCGATTGGGGAAAAAGAACGAGCCGGTAATTAACAAACAGGAGCCGTTGTTTGAGATCGGAAAAGGGATTATTATCCATGAAGGGAGTGACGTCTGCATCTTAAGCACTGGGAACATGTTGCCGGTTGCCGGAGACGCGGCGCTAAATCTTCAACGACAGGGAGTGTCAGCGCGCGTGGTCAGCATGCATACAGTAAAACCCCTTGATGCTGATCTGCTCAAAGATGTTTTTGCTAATTTTAAAATTATCGCTACAGTAGAAGAACACAGTTTGCAGGGCGGTTTTGGCGGCAGCATTGCGGAATGGACAGTTGATCATCAACCACTTAAAGGAAGACTTTGCCGAATCGGAATTGCGGATAAATTTCTGCACGGCTGCGGAGATCAGGAAAATGCCCGAGATACTACAGGGCTGACCTCTAACCAAATTTCAGAAAAAATATTGGCAGTTATGAATCAGCCTGTATGAGCAAAAAGAGTTTTTATGGGACACAGATTCACACAGAAAAGCACAGATCATTTTAAACTATCAAAATCCGCGTTAATCTGTGTTTGTCCGTGTCCAATTGTTAAGGTTGTGCAATGCATATTGGAATAGATTTTGATAATACCATTGTCTGTTATGACAAAGTTTTTTATAAAGTTGCGGTAGAGAACGGATTGATTCCTCCTGATATGCCTCCCTGCAAAAACAGTGTCAGGGACTATCTGCGAAAAATAGGAAACGAGGATGAGTGGACGAGGCTTCAAGGGCTTGTTTATGGAACAAAAATGGATGAGGCTGAGGCATTTGAAGGTGTTTTCGATTTTTTACACTGGTGCAGGCAGAATAAAATCGAAGTTTCTATTATTAGCCACAAAACCAGGCATCCCTATATAGGGCCTAAATATGATCTTCATCTGGCTGCATTGCAGTGGATGGAGACGCAAGGCTTTTTCGAGCCGAACAAACTGGGGTTGTCCAGAACCCAGGTTTTTTTGGAATTAACAAAGGCAGACAAAATTAAACGAATAACCGATACAGGCTGCACCCATTTTATAGATGATCTGCCGGAGTTTCTCATGGAGCCGTCTTTTCCGAAAAACGTAATCTCTATTCTGTTTGATCCTAATAATAGCTGGGAAACCGGATCCCCATTTAAGCGAGTTTCTTCGTGGATTGAGATCTTAAAAGAGTTAAAAATTACGAGTAATCATGAAGCAGGCTACAGAGGAACAAAACAATAACATTTACCGCCATGCCATGCTGTTGGCCCAAAAAGTCGGCCTTAAAGGCGTCATTTGTTTAGATCCCATAAATTCTGGCGGGAACAACCGTGTATTTAGACTGAGCGTAGGCAAGAAAAGTGTTCTTCTTAAGTCTTACTTTCATAGCGATAAGGACCAAAGAGATCGTTTGGGGCATGAATTTGCTTTCACATCTTTTGCCTGGAATCATGGTGCGAAAACAATTCCACTGCCGGTTGCCTGCGATCATGCCCATTTTCTGGGTCTTTATGAATTTGTCGATGGCAAAAAGATCGGCCATGGAGAGGTAACATGGGGGCATGTCAACCAGGCGCTTGATTTTTTCGTGGAGCTGAACAAGCATAGAGAGGAACCGAATGCCGGTGCTCTGCCCATTGCGTCTGAGGCGTGTTTCAGTGTGTCAGAACATTTATTTTGTGTAGAACGGCGGCTAAAACAATTGCGGGAGGTTAATCCATGTGATGCAACAGATACAAAGGCCGTTGATTTTATACATAGCGAGCTGTCCCCGAGCTGGGAAAAGGTGCGTAAAGGTGTTGTAAGGCTTTCAAAAGACCTGAGAATTGAAATGGATGAATATATTCCATTGGAAGATCGTTGCCTTTCCCCTTCGGATTTCGGTTTTCATAATGCCATACTAAAAGAAGATGATACCTTCTTTTTCATTGATTTTGAATATGCCGGCTG
>JAUXBD010000225.1 GCA_030619585.1 Desulfobacteraceae bacterium | reverse complement strand
GCCTAGTTGAGCTAACGGCCCTGTTTTGTTTTTCTGCGAAGCAAAAGCTATATTATTTACCAGCTTTGAAATTAGCTGTCAATTATTTTTGTTAAAAGTATTTTTGTAAAAAGACAGGCGGAAACTAGCTGGGCCAATCTTTTCGGCTTTCCCTTCTTATCCTTTTTTTATCCCTTTTCCAGGATATATTTTCGCCTTTTTTGTCTTTTGAAGGCTTTTTATAGCCGCTTCCAGGTTCCAGGTTCAGTTTAAAGCTTCCCGGGGTTTTTGGTTCTTTGGGCTCTATTTTCACTGGTTTCTTTTTTATTTCAACCTTATTTTTTGGAAATGACGGTCCAGAAAAGCATTCCACAGGTAGAAAAGTTGAAAGAAAAAGAAGTTCTCCTGACTGAAAAAAGTCCACTTCCATATCCACCGCAGATTTCACATTTACAGTGAGGACTATAGGCTCGGGGCCTTTTCGTTTTCCTATCCTTGAGGCCAGATCTTTATCTGAAGACATGATTACATATTCATGCCTTGTTGGGAAAATCCCTTTCTCAAGTACAAACGGATAGGACTGTCTGGTAACACAGGTGAAAAGGAGCTTTGGTATATCTTGCGCAGGCTTTATTTTATAACGGTGTTTTACTGACTTTGCCCTTATCAGGTTGCCTGCTATCTCTATGGGAGAATCTGGAAGAACAACAGTAATTTCATCAATCAAACCCCTTCTAACATGCCGCCAGCCTTCTTCCTCATTGACTGCCTTGATAAGTTCCTTTATCTTTACAAACCCGTTATCATCAGGCACCAGGCCAAACTCGTCAGGCCTTCTTCCCAATATATAATAGAGAAATTTATATAGTTGTTTATGTGATTTCTGATTACCCATTTAGACCCGCTTGCTGTTTTTTATGGTGATCGCTTCTTAAAAGGAGTTTGCTTTTAATATCCGAGTTTACAAAATATTTGACCTGTTAATATAAAATGTCAATATATTTTATCGAACACACTATGAATCCGGCAAAAAACCTGGAGTTGATAACAGATAACATCCTAAAGTTATTTAAAACATATTGCTTTATCTTTGATTATATTATATAAAATAACAATGTTGCTTTTCTTGTTCTCTGTTTTATCAATATTTTTCGCCGTCTATCTCAAAACCGCAGCTGCAAAACAGACCCTCTGACCTGATATATGATCTTTGTTTTAAGGCTGTTTTTCATAAAATATTAAACATAATCTTAGTAATATTTATGCAGAGAAAGTCTCCAAGGAATCAATTACAATTTTTATTATCTATATCCATCCGAATTTGCATCGATCTGACAGGATTGCCAAAATGATAGGTCTTGGGGAAAATAAAGTAATCCAGCTGGTCACTTGCCGTAATTACAAGAGGATCAGCCGGCAGAACTTTATCTTGTCCATAGGTCTGGTTGTTTTATTCAACCTGACTCCACTTTGCCATGCAAAGGCAACCGAGCAAGAGTATGCGGTCAAAGGTGCATACCTTTATAACTTTCTCCTGTTTGCAAATTGGCCTGAAGAGAAACAGACCGACACTATTATTATTGGCATTATCGGCAAAGATCCCTTTGGAAATTTTTTCTCAGACGTTGAAGGAAAACCCATCAAATCTAAAAAAACGAAACTGGTTATTCATCGATTTGGTCCCTATACAAAAGCAATTGACCTTAAAAAGTGTCAACTGCTGTTTATCAGTTCGACCGAGAAAGGACAAGTCAGGGATATCCTTTCAAGCGTGCAGGGTCTTCCCGTCCTCACTGTGGGAGATTTTGAAGGTTTTTTGACGGCCGGGGGAATGATAAACCTTATCAGGTTTAGAAAGACGGTTGAAAAAATAACAGTCAGGTGGGAGATAAATAGAACTCCCGTTGTAAGGTCAGGGTTAAAATTGAGTGCTCAACTTTTCCAAAGTGCGGTAAAAGTGGTGGAAGTACCTCCTTTGAATGAATAGAAAAAAAGTAATTGCGCTGAAGTAAAGAGCGTAGATATCATCAATCAAACAAGTTAGGCCAACCGACTGCCATAGAGAAGCAGATGACTTTCTTAAAAAACTTAACCATAAAAAAGAAACTGACTTTTATACTGATGTTTACCAGCATCACTGCTGTTTCCCTTGCATGTGTTGTTTTTATGATATTTTCATTTTACACATACCGTCAATTATACCTGCATGATCTCACAGGCCTTGCACGGATAGTAGGGAACAATTGCGCGGCATCACTGGCTTTTGATATCCCGGAAGATGCAAAAAAGATTTTGTCAGGGCTTGATGCAAGGCCATCTGTCAGGCATGCCTGCCTCTATAAACAAAACGGCGAAGTTTTTGCCGTTTTCAATCGAACCGGCGAATCTAAAGCCGACCATGAAATAGCCGGCCATAAAATACCCAACCATAAAATAAAAGACATAGATCTTACCGGTTACGGTAAAGAAGGCCATGTTTTCACCGGCAATTTTCTAACTGTTTTCCATCAAATTCATTTGGGCAATGACTTTATAGGGGTTATACATCTCAGGGATGACATGAGTGAGATCTTTGCATCTCTGAAACGGGACATAGCTGTACTTGTTTTAGTAATGAGCATAGCAATGGTTGCGGCATATTTTATTTCGTCCGGTTTACAGTCAATTATTTCAAAACCTATTCTCATGCTATCTGACGTGACTGCTACTGTCTCTTTTAAGAAGGATTACTCCATCCGGGCAGAAAAACAAAACAATGACGAAGTCGGAATGCTCATTGATTCCTTTAATGATATGCTTGCCCAGATTCAACAGCGTGATGATGCTTTGCGTGAGAGCGAAAAGCGTTTTAAAACTCTGGTTGAGCATGGGACAGATGCTTTTTTTCTGCATGATACTAACGGGAAATTGGTTGATGTAAATCAGCGTGCCTGCTTAAGTCTTGGATATACGAAAGAAGAGCTCTTATCGATGAGAGTGTTGGATATAGATGTTAGTTTTGCCAGCAACAGTATAATTAAAGAACAAGTTTGGGACAAACTGATCGGTGACAAAACCATGAATGTGGAAGGGCGCCAAAAACGCAAAGATGGCACTACTTTTCCTGTGGATATTAGTGCGGGCTGTCTGGAATTAGATGACCGGAAATATATACAGGTCCTGGCCAGAGATATCACCGAGCGTAAAAAGGCGGAGGAAGAACTTGCAAAGCACAGGGAACACCTTGAGGAACTTGTTAATGAGAGAACAAAAGATCTTGAAGATGCGCAGCAAGAGTTGATCAAGAGTGAAAAGTTATCGGTTTTAGGACGCCTGACCGCTACCGTAAGTCACGAACTCCGCAACCCTTTGGCTGTTATTCAATCTTCCGCCTTTTTCCTGGGACGAAAGCTGAAAGGCTATGATGAAAAAACAGGCAAACATATTGACAGAATAGAGCAGCAGGTGGGTATATGCGATTCTATTGTGAACGAACTTCTGGAATACACCCGTGGAAAAAAATCAGAGGTTGCTCCGGGAGATTTCAATCATCTAATAGAAGACATCCTCAGTCAGATAGAAGAATTGGAAAGTGTGTTAGTGAAATGTGAACTTTCACCGGAACCCATAGTGATCCCTTTTGACACTAAAAAAATAAGACGTATTGTTATTAACCTGGTAAACAATGCTATACAAGCGACTAAGGCCCAGTCGCAAATAATGCAAAAGGAGGCGGAACCATATCAACCCATGATAAACGTGAAAACATCATTGGTTACAAATGGCGTATGTGTTGAAGTTGAAGATAATGGCGGAGGAATGGATGACAAGACTTTGAATCAGGCTTTTGAACCTCTTTTTACCACACGGGCCCGGGGAACCGGTTTGGGACTTGCAATTGTAGAAAAGGTCGTTGAGGAGCACAACGGCTCCGTCTCAATTAGCAGCACAATCGGTCAGGGAACAAAAGTTTCGTTTGTAATTCCAAAATCAGGCAATCATAAACAACATGTTAAGACGAATGAAAACATGAGAGCAGCTAAAGTATAGGAGTTCCATGAACAGAAAAACACTTCTAATTGTTGATGAT
>JAUXBD010000048.1 GCA_030619585.1 Desulfobacteraceae bacterium | reverse complement strand
TTCATCGAAGCTCTTGTAGGTGCTTATGTTAAATATTTAAATAAAATTATTCCTGATTATGAAAACTTGCCTAAATCAATTACAAAAAACCATATGGATTTGTCCTTTGGTCTGATAAATCGAAGCGAACAACAACGATCCCGAACCGAAACACAGCCGGAACAGATAATATCAAATTTATATTCATGCATTGATAGGGGGTTGGAATATCAGATAAACGCATATGCTTTTTCTCAACACACAGCAAATTTCCGAACTGAAGTGATTGATGAGATTTTTTCGAGAGTTGGAATACAAAAAGTTTCTCGTCTTGTTCAAAAAAGTCATATTTTCGAGAAGTTCCTTCGTGAAAAATACCCTGACCGAAAAATCGATCATATAAAATCAAAAGCGGTGTTTTATTATTTAAATGATCTTGCAGATAGAAGAAACGAGGTCGCACATGGGTCTTCACCTGATGAGGTTCTATCAAAAAATATCCTTTTAGATTACATTATCTTTTTTGAAAATTACAGCCCAGCCTTATATGACGTGGTCAAACGAAGTACTTTACCTTTTGTTTCACAGCATCATGGGATCAAGATAGGACGGCCTATTTCTGTTTACAAAAATAGTATCATATGTTTGAAAATAAAAGATCTAAAACTACAGGTTGGGGATATGCTCATTGCTCAACCGGCTAACACATCTCATCTTTTTCTTAGTGGAAAGATTCAAGAGCTACAAATAAAAGGGAAGGAGTACAAAATAATAGAACCGTATTCTGAACAAGATGTTGCAATGAGAGTAAAATTCAAGGCCAAAATAAACCAAACTTTTATTCTTGTTCCCTCAAAAAGCCAAATTTAAAATGTTAACATGGTAATTATTAATTTCTTTCACAAAAACCTCATACAGTAAATTTGGCAAAAGGGGGACATGAAATTATTCCTTTTAAATAAGAATGAAAAAGTTGTTATAAATTCATGAGTGTCCCCCTATCTTCCCTATTTTAATAGGTCTCAATAAAGAGAACGTTAGACCTGAAAAAGGATATAGAAAAAACATTATGGTTAATGATGCCGACCTTTCACTCAATCCTGAACTGCTGCTTGAGTTGGCAAGGATGCGTATGCCGTTTGGGAAATATAAAGATCGTCTGTTAGTTGATCTCCCGGAACCCTATGTGGTCTGGTTTTCCCAAAAGGGGTTTCCTAAAGGTAAGCTTGGAGAGATGTTACGCATTGTGTATGAAATCAAGTTAAACGGCCTGGAGTACCTTTTCAAGCCATTGAAAGACATATGAGTTCAGATGTATATTCTTGAAGGAAGAGAGCAGCAAAACAGTTTTCTGCAGTATCAAAAAGAAGAAAAATGGCCTGGAAAGTTTATATATTAAAATGTGCTGACAACTCTTTGTACTGCGGGACTTCAAATGATATCAAATCCCGTATTTCAAAACATAATGCAGGAAAAGGCGCAAAATATACCAAATCACGCCTGCCGGTCAAATTAGTTGCTTCCGGCTGCGAACTATCAAAAAGTGATGCTTTTAAGCTTGAGTATTACATCAAACAGCGGCCTGCCAATAGGAAGATTCAAGCATTAAAAAATGCTGAGTTTTCTACCTTGGATACAATTAAAAGTGAACTGCTGGCAATTTCAAAGGAAATCACCAGATTAAGCACAAAACTTGAAAAAATTGTAAAGAGAATTAACGGCTGAACTAAAAAGGCCAAACACAATATATTGTTGATCCTGGTTTACTTTGGCCACTGCTTCCATGCGATCAACGATTTATCGAATAAATATCGAATAAATTGCTTGTTTTTTCAAAAAAAGAGATTATCAATAGATAACTCAAGGAGGCACATCCTAATTGTGGTGCGCAGGTTTCGTTTTCAGGAAGATAGCCATTTAATAAAATTTGGTAGCCTGAAGTTTGGAACTAAGAGAATCTTTTGAAAGGAGGTTACTTATATGGCTAGTGGTATTGTAAAATGGTTCAATGATAGTAAAGGTTATGGATTTATTGAGCAGGAAGACGGCCCTGATGTGTTCGTTCATCATTCAGGTATTAATTCTTCAGGTTTCAAGTCGCTTAATGAAGGCGATCGAGTTACATTTGACATAGAAGATGGGGCAAAAGGCCCTTCTGCTGTGAATGTAACTGTTGCTTAGCTTTTATTGCCAAGGTATCGGATAAAAATAATTTAACAAAAAGGGTTCTCTATTCAAAACATTGTGGAGAGCCCTTCATTGTTTTAGCCCATTGAAATGCCCAAAATCTTTGAAGCATATTCGGGGCTAAGGCATATTGTTGTGCCCTGCATTTCTCATAAAAATATCAAAGATTAAAGGCATCAATATCAGTGTGTTATGGCCACATTCGAACATTATAAAAATACATTAACTCCAATTATTTTGCCTGACGGAATAGATCAAACGGAACGGATCAATGGGAATATTTGATATTTTTTCATCACGATCATATGAGAGCTGCGAAAAAAAGGGTGACAGATTTTTCAATTCCAATGAGTTTGGCCCGGCAAAACTTGAATATGAAAAATCCCTGGCTCAACTTGAGCGAAAAACCTTACCGAATTCCTCCCACAACCAGAAAAGGCTCGAAGATAAAATCAATCAAAGCAGGGAAGCGTTGGCGCTTCAGCATAAAAACAATGCCGTAAACCTGATTGAATCAGGCTGTAATGACGATGCTGCGGAACTGCTTAAACTGGCCCTGGAATTAAGCTCCGATACCGATCTTACCATGCAAATTGAGCACCTGCTGCTGGACATCCAAGATGAGGTGATCCTGCCGACACGTGATCCTGCTATGGAATCAGATGAAGATATAGATGAAAAGGACACCGGGGAGGAGTATTTTATTGCCCTGTGCAGTACCCTGCAAGGCCATGTGAAGGATGAATATCTGGGTTATGGCGATTCTTTTAAAATGGGATATATTGCACTTAACCAGGGATATTTTGAACGCGCCGCAGTACTTTTGGCAAAATCACTGGAAGAACATGACTCAACCGTAAGCTATATTCACCTCGAACTGGCCACAGCCCACCTTAACCTGGGGGATATGGACAACGCCGATGCACTGCTGGTAAAGTTCATTGACAGTTATCCCGGATCTGTTCGTGCCTATGAGATGTTGTGCGACATATTCTGGGAGAAGCGTTCCTATGACAAGGCTCTTGAGCTTCTCCAATCCTGTCCGGATGATCTCAAGATATCCCTTCCCATGAAGCTTCTTGTGGGCGAGACCCTGTTTCAGGCCGAAAAGTATAAAGAAACGGAATCATTCTACCTTGAACATATGGGAACAAACGGATGGAATGAACATATAGCAAAGGCCCTTGCAAGAACCTACGAAGCCCTTGAATCAAAGGAAAAAGCCCTTGAGATCTACGGTAAACTTATAAATGAGTGCAAGGGCTGCGGAGGCAGGGTGGACCCGTTTGTGAAACAGCGGTATGCGGATATCAGTTATGAGTTAGGAGATGTCTCGGAAAACATTCGTGAGATCTATCTCTCCCTTTGCCAGGATGACCCCTTAAACCAGGTGCGATATTTTAACAGGCTCAGTGAGATCTATGCAAAATGTGGCTATGATGAAGAGGCAAAACGGTACCTGAAGTTTGCTAAAACTGCTGAACGCCAGTTGTAAGTGGGGGTCTGTATATGACACAGATTGATCAGTTTGAAAGCGTTTTCAGGTCTGCTGTCAAGGATATCTTTCACTATGAAGAGATCATCTTCAAATCTGTTATGATCATCACGGACAAGGCTGAAAAAGAGGCTGCCTCCTTTGTCGAAAATGTTAAAAAACTTCTAAACACCATACCAAAAGGCGACACCTTTAGCTGGAGAATCGTTCACGGTCATGAATTTGATTCAGCTAAGGATATTATCGACCTGGTTGAAAAAGAAAAGCCTGACCTGGTCTGTACATATCGAAACCTGCACAGCAGGGCCTGGAGTTTCAAGTTCAGCCTTGGCGCACACCTTGATGTTCTTCTTCAGGTGTCATCAAGCCCTGTACTGCTTTTACCCCATCCTGATGCAAGTTATGCTGCAAAACATGCCTTTGACACCCCTAACAGTGTAATGGCTGTTACCGATCAAATCTCTGCAGATGATCGCCTTGTCAATAATGCTGTGAGGTTTACGGCGAAAAACGGCACCCTTTATCTTGTGCATATCGAAAACAGGATGGTTTTTGAAAAATTTATAGATGTGATATCAAAAATCTCGTCAATAAATACCGATGAAGCCAGGTTAAATATTGAAAGCCGGCTTTTAAAGGAGCCCGCCGATTATATTAAATCCTGCATCCGTATTATTAAAGAGCTGGGCCTGCTCGTTATGATGGAAGCAGTGGTTGATATCGGGCATCATGTGGGAAAATACAGGGAACTTATTGATAAATACAGGGTAAATATGCTTGTGATGAACACAAAGGATGATGAGCAACTTGCCATGCACAGGATTGCATATCCCCTTGCCATTGAACTGCGAGAGATTCCTTTGTTAATGCTTTAAAATGCTGTGAATAGATTATTATGACCTCTGAAAGCAGCTATATTGCAGAAACCGCAGCATATGCAATACACCATGTTTCCGCAGAAGTGACGTTGCTTTTCACATCACTTCTTGTGGCGCTTATCGTGTCTCTTGCTTTTGAAGAAAAGTTGCACGCGAAAAAATCTCTGATAGTGGGTGTTTTTTCTGTTGTCTGCCTTTTACTCGGCGCATACTTCAATTTACTTCCCTTTGGGGAACTCACCCTTCCCAACGGCCATAAGATAGAGATGCCTGTGTTTATTCCGGCTGTGGACTGGGGTGTTATAGGCATTATCCTTGGTTCAAGTCTTTTTGTTGATGTAACTTCAAAATCAGGGTTGTTCACCTGGATTGCAATCAAGCTGACAAAGGCATCCAAAGGAGACCCGCTAAAGCTGCTGTGGTACTATGGCTTGATGACCGTTGTTTTTTCTGCTGTCCTCAACAATGTGACCGCAATGATAATTGTGGGGTCACTTTCCGGCGTGTCTTTGAAGAAACTTAAAAACACAGACAAGCTGCTGGGGTTCCTTCTTATTGAAGGGCTTCTTACCAATATCGGCGGCCTATTAACACTGATAAGCTCTGTTCCCAATATTATTGTGGGACATGCTGCCGGGATAAGCTTTGTCACGTTTTTTGTAAAGGCAAGTCCCTATGTTTGCGTTGCAACAGGCCTTACAATATTCATGGGTGCAAAAATATTCAAAATAAAGAGCCTGGTTTCTGACGAGGAAAAACATGCCGCAGAAAAATTGGTGGCAAGCTTTGATGAAAATGACGGGGTGGTAAGCAAAGCTTTTTTCCGGTTCGCAGCATTCATGCTGGTTGCATTTATAACCATGATTGCCGCAACTTCAGTTCTCCCCCTTATTAGAAATCTGGGGATGAGTTTTGTTGCCATCAGTTTCTCAATTGTTATGCTGATCAGATACAAATCCGAAGTGGACCAGTTTTACAAGGCTATTGATTGGGACCTGATAGGATTTTTTGCCGCCCTGTTTATTGTTATCAATGTCATGGAGCATGCCCAGGTGCTGGGATTGATAGGAGAAGGCATAGGTAAAATAATCGGCGAAACGGAAAATCTCATGGGAACCGGCGCACTTCTGATATCGTCTGCAGTCTTCAGTTCGGTCACCGACAACATACCCCTTTCCGCCATGCTTGCGAAAATACTCACGGCAAAACAGGTGGCCAGCAGCTCACCTTTGTGGTGGGCGGTTGTTTTCGGGGCCAATCTAGGCGGGAACCTTACACCCATAGGCAGCGCGTCCACACTGGTTGCCGTGACCATTATTCATAAGTACAACATCAATTTGCCTTTTGCCGGATTTGTAAAAAAAGCCCTGCCCTTTGCCATGCTTCATATTGCCATAGCCGTTGTTTATGTTCTTGCATTTCTTTAATTTCCTTATTTTATAAATCTCTATAGCTTAAATTTTTACAGCCGGACTCATCACTGGCAAACCATTTTGCGGCTTGTGCGATCGATTCTTCCACAGGACGGGGTTTCCATTGAAGCTCTTTTAATGCCTTGCTGTTGTCAAAATCTTTTGTCAGTCGCGATAAACGCAAATTGGTAAAGGAAAACCGGGTTTCCATGCCTCTAATATTCGCGAATGTCTCAAACAGGAAGCAGGAAACATTCATTAACGCCATGGGTATTAAATACAGACGTTTTACCAATCCGGTATTATCGATACCAATCTGGAAGAGCTCTTTTATTGAAAGCAGTTTTTCAGTAATCAAATAACGTTCACCGATTCTGCCATTCTTTTCAGCAAGCAGCATGGCGTCTGCTGCGTCTTTAACCCCCACTGAACTGAAATGTGCGTCCCAGTAACAGGGAAACTTGCCAAGCACGGCAAATGCGAATATCATACCATGGGGGGTAGGCTCTATATCATCAGAGCCGAAGGTCATGCCAACATTGCAGGCAACCCCGGGCAGACCTTTTTTACAATATTCAAAAAACAGCTGTTCAGCTTCAACGCGTACTCTTACATATTTCGGCGCGTCTTCCCACCAGTTAAATTCATCTTTTTCACTGGCAACACCGGAGGGATTAAGACCTATTGTCATAAATGTGCTGGTGTAGACAAACCGCTTTACACCGGCTGCAATGGATGCGTCCATGACATTACGCAATCCGACAATATTGATTTCGCGCAATGGTTTTGTGTTTTTTGTCCAGGCCCGGGTGTCCACCACACAGTAATAAACCACCTGGCAGCCTTTTAAAGCCCGCTCAACCGAATCTTTATCCCTCACATCACCATAGACATGCTCAAAATCAAGGTGCCGCATTGCTGATATATTGCTTTTTTGCCGGGTAAATATGCGGAGGTCACGCTTTTTGTCCGCCAGTGCTTTCACAACATGACTGCCGAGAAATCCACTGGCGCCCATCACTAATACTTTGTCGTTCATAAAGTGTTAATCCTTAAGAGAGCATCGAACAAGCTTGACATGACAATAGAAAAGGCCGGGGTTAAAACCAGTTCCCGGATTAAATAACCGCTTTTATGTATTCCAGGTTCATTCTGGCGATATTTGTTATTGATATCTCCTTTGGACATTCAGCCTCGCATTCAGCCTCATTGGTACAGTTGCCGAACCCGAGATCATCCATTTTTTTAATCATCGTAAGAATACGTTTTTTTGCCTCGGGTTTTCCCTGGGGCAAAAGAGTAAGGTGGGATATCTTGGCACCCAGAAACAGCATGGCAGATGCATTCGGACACGATGCAACACAGGCGCCGCACCCTATACATGCAGCAGCATCCATGGCAAGCTCGGCTGTTTCCTGGGGTATCGGGATTGCGTTTGCGTCAGGGGCTCCGCCGGTATTTGCGGAGATATATCCTCCTGCCTGTATAACTTTGTCAAGTGCGTAGCGGTCAACCACAAGGTCCTTGATTACGGGAAACGCCCTTGAACGCCATGGTTCAATAACGATGGTGTCCCCGTCTGAAAAATGCCGCATATGAAGCTGGCAGAGAGTTGTACCCTTTTCACTACCATGGGGCCTTCCGTTTACAACACAACCGCACATGCCGCAGATGCCCTCTCGGCAGTCGTGATCAAAGGCAATCGGTATTTTTTGTTCCAGTGTGAGCCTTTCGTTTACAACATCGAGCATTTCAAGAAACGACATGTCCTTTGAGATCCCTTTTGCATCATATGTCTCAAACCTGCCGCGCTTTTCCGATGTTTCCTGCCGCCAGACCTTTAAGGTCAGATTGATTGTATTTTTAGAGGAATCTGATGTCACTTGTAGCTCCTTTGTGTAAGTTTAACATGTTCAAAGGTAA
>JAUXBD010000360.1 GCA_030619585.1 Desulfobacteraceae bacterium | reverse complement strand
TGATGAACTCGTAAAAAGTCAGAAAATCCCTTTGTTGTCATTTTCCGATGAATCGGAATCTTCGACAGGAAAAAACCGGGATCCAGTTATTTCAATAGCTTCAGGACTTCGGCTTGGTCGTCATCCCGAACCACGATCCGGGACCAAGTGACGGAATTGGGACTTTTTAGGGTTTAACTAATTTATGAGAAAACCACTGTTGCCCGTCCCGGTGAGTTCTTTTTTCCCTCTTTATTCTCTGTCCAGATGGTCAGGTCGGCAAGTTTTTCTCCGTTTTCTTCATACTTTTTCTCAATGGTCCCTTTGCACAGGATATCTGCCTCGGGAAAATCCATTCCGCGATGTTCACAGAAAATTTTTTTTATCTGTCCGCCCTGGTTATGCCCCAGCCATGTTTGAACAAGCTCCCCAAGAACGGCATAGCGAAAATGCCCCTGAACAAGAACCGAACCCAAGTATTCACATGCAAAATATTTAAAGTCATGGTGGAGGGGATTGAAATCCCAATTGCCTGCTGCAAACTTTACCATTTGCGTTAAACCGGGTTTTTTATGCAGTTCCGGCAGCATATCGCCCTCTTTAATATCTTCCCATGTTACAGCCATGATAATATCTCCTCCATTAATGGTTTATGACCTTTAGTCGTTTGGTAAGTACCTTCTCGCCGTCCTGGTTGGTAAAGGTGAACTGGATTGTTTGGATTAACATCGTTTTTCCGCTTCCGGTTACCTTTAAGCTCAGGTCTGCCAGTTTTGTGATGCATGTTAATGTGTCTCCCGCACAGATCTGCCCGAGATGCTCGCATTCCGTACCGCCGTCCATTATGTTGGGCAGGCCGTGCTCATCCTGGGAAATGCTCACATCACATTCATTTGGCGTGCTGAATGTTTCATCTGACTTTCCGGGTATATAAACCGGCAGCCCGTGGAAAGTAGGCGGTGCCGGGAGGTTACGATAGCCGGCTTTTTTAGCGGCTTCCATATCGTAGTACACAGGGTCGGTGTACCCCACACCCCTTGCAAATGCCCTCACGCCTGTTGTGGTTACCTCATAGACCCATGGTGGAGAGTCCTTTCCCACTTTTGCCTTCATTGCATCAGTAATTTCGAAGCCTTCTCCCATACTAAAATCCTCCTGTTATCTTAATGCCCCTATCGACCACTATGATCGTCTGAGGTTGATTTTACAAAGCAAGCAGTATATAAAGAAAAAGCAATATATGTCAATATAAATAGAGCGTTTTAAATTGCCGAATGTGCCGCAAAACACGTAGAAAAGCAGATGTCAATCCTCACAGTTTGTCTTTGCATTCATATGGTTATCCGGAATCATGATGGCCGATGACAGAGCACAGAATTTTCTTGACAAAAAGCTATATTAGGTATGTAATACTGACCTTATGGATATAAGGGGCCTGTTTTTTAAACAGGCTTATACATAAATTTAATACAGGTATGTGATACCTAACTTAAGGAGGATCGTATGGGGAATTCATTAGACGGAAAAGTCGCAATAGTAACAGGGGCAGGCAGAGGACTGGGTAAATCCGAAGCTATTGCGTTGGCTAAAGAGGGTGCCCGTTTGGTTATAGCTGACCTTGGAGCCGGAAAAGATGGAAGCGGCACAGATGAAGGTCCTGCCGGCCAGGTTGTGGAAGAGATCAAAGGGTTTGGCGGTGAAGCGGTAACGGCTTTCGGCGATGTTGGGGACCACGGTGCAGCAGGGGCAACAATCAAAAAAGCCGTGGATACTTACGGTGATGTTAACATTATTGTGAACAACGCGGGTTTTTGTATAGATAAAATGATTTTCAACATGACATCAGATGAGTTTGATGCGGTTCTTCGCGTACACCTTAAAGGCCACTTCAATTTTATAAGCCAGGCTTGCAGCTATTGGCGCCAGAAAGCCAAAGCCGGCGATGATATTTACGGCAGGTTGATCAGCACCACTTCCGAGGCATTTCTCTATGGTTCTGTTGGACAGCCGAACTATGCGGCTGCAAAAGCCGGTATTGTACAACTCACACTGGTTGCCGCACAGACAATGGTTAAATACGGCGTAACTGCAAATGCAGTCGCACCCCGTGCCCGTACAAAAATGACGGACGAAGGTCTTACAGCACAAATGTTTGCCAAACCGGAAGAGGGTTTTGACACTTTCCATCCTGATAATGTGGCGCCTTTTGTTACTTACCTTGCAACACCTATGGCGGCCAAGATCAGCGGCCAGGTTTTTGTTGTATGGGGAAAACAGGCAACTCTTATGAAGAGTCCCACACCAGGCGAAAGGTTTGAAAACGATGCAGATGCCATGTGGACCATCGAAGGCCTGGACCAGAAGGTAAGTCCTTATTTTAAAGATAAGGAGGAACCTCTTGGAGAAAGTTTTATTGTACCGTATTTCTAGGACTCGATAAATCAGAGATCTAAATTAAAAGGCAGCCGTTTTTTTAGCGACTGCCTTTTAAATTTTTGCTTTAAATTAATCTTTCTTTAAAGAATCCTGAACCCGCTTTCTTACTTTCGCAACCTGTTCCGACAATGAGTAGGGTTCCTCTTTGCCGGGCTCTTCCCAGGGCTTGCCCAGTCCCATATCCGTGGCAATGATCTTGTAGCAGTTGTAGCTTCCAT
>JAUXBD010000234.1 GCA_030619585.1 Desulfobacteraceae bacterium | reverse complement strand
TAGGTGATAACACCTTGTTTTAATATAGACTTGATATAGCCATACCTGTGGTCTGCAATCAAAGCTTCAGGATATGTGTTCAGAGTCTTTTTAAGGTGATCGGAGACACTTTTTACCTCCTGTTCCAGCTGGACCGAGATTTCGGCATCTGATTTCCGGCCGGATCCTATCACATGCTCATCTTCTTCCAGATATTTCAGTGCAACCCAGCGCGATGGATAAACAAGGGAGAGAAAAGCGTTTTCAGTAATAATGGCTTCCATTGTCAATAAGGTATTGTCCAAATCACTGCCGTAGGAAATATTGAGGACCTGTTTTGAACTATCTTCTGCAGTTATCTTTAAGGCTGCTTCCATAATGTCGATTTTGCCTTTGCCGCTCCTTGCAACCGTGGGGACAACCGAGACCCCCAGCAGTTCGGACAGTTTTTTTACATCTATGGAAACTCCTCGGCTTTTAGCAACATCCATCATGTTAAGGGCAATGCAAACGGGGATTCCAAGCTCCATAAACTGGAGAGTCAGATAAAGATTTCTTTCCAGGTTTGAGGCATCAACTATATTGACAACTACTGCCGGTTTTTCGTTTACAAGAAAATCCCTGGCAACAACCTCCTCAAGGGAATAGGCTGAGAGGGAGTAAGTGCCTGGAAGATCAACAATTGTTGCCTCGTATCCATTGGCAATATATTTGCCCTGCTTCTTTTCAACGGTAACTCCGGGATAGTTTCCCACATGCTGGTGGGCGCCTGTCAGTTCGTTAAACAGAGTGGTTTTGCCTGAATTCGGGTTGCCTGCCAAGGCTATTGTGGGATTCATGTTTAGTCTTTCACCTCTACCTCTATAAAATCGGCCTCACTGTTCCTAAGGGTCAGTGTAAAATCCATAATCCGTAAAGCAACAGGGTCTTTAAGGGGCGCTCTGCCCTGCACTTTAACTTCATTTCCGGGTACGAGCCCCATGTCACGGATTCTTCTGCCCATTTCTCCGTTTGCCTTAACAGCGGTAATTGTCCCTGATTCATTTTTTTTCATATGGCGCATATTTATGACTTTCATTATCTCCCTTTTAATATGATAATAATGAGTTATAAAACAAGATATGGATCTTTTAAATGTGCGTTGATACACCATATTGTGTTTGACTCGCCTTATTTTTGTTATGTATGCCTAACTTTTTTGTGGGTGTCAAGCAAAATAAAGCCGGCAAATTGTTTTTGTGGATAGCTTATTATAGATTTGACTTCAAATATATATGGCGGATCACAAACATAGAGTCTATCATTAAGGGATTCTTCAGGGTAAATGTATTAGAGCAGTTAGAGGGTCGCTCCGTAATCTCTACCTGGCAATAATCGTCCTCATCACATCACCGGCATTTTCAGCATGATCGGCAATAGAGCCTACAAGGTCTGCGAGTTTTACCATATGAAAGATAGCTGTCGGGTCTGATTCTTTTCTAAAAATATCAAGTTTTAACTTGTATTCCAACTTATCTGCATCGTGTTCATTTCTGCGAAGGTTACCGATAATATTTTTAACAATTTTACGTTGCCGTTCGGAATAGTCTTCAAAGTATTTTGCAGCTTCAGCAACCATTACGCTCAGTTCTTCGATCGGTGTGATAACGGCATCAACAAAATCAAAAAAGTCTTTTTGAAAAATTTCCGGTATCCCCGCGTCAGGACGAAACGAGATCCAGTTGAGGCACTCCTCAACACAGTCAAGGACTTTGTCCTGTTCTTTTATGTACATGAAAATTTGATACTTTGCCACCGGCAGCCGTACACGCTGCGGGAGGTGGTTTCGAACACGGCGTTTTATCCCATCAGCTTGACTTTCAAGCAGATTGACTTCATTCCGGTACTCTTCAAATTTATCACATTTAGTTGAAGCATAGCACTCCATGGCCTGCTGAAAAGCCCATGCGCACTCCTTTACTTTTTCAGCATGTTCCTGCACACCTTCAAATGGCACCCCAACAAATTTTGAAAGGAACGGTATTCGCATTTAAACCTCCTTAATCTCATTAGTCTGTTTGTCGACCTGTGCCTGGTTCTTCTTGCTCTCTTTTTCATCCAACATAAAATCATCCCTGAAAATATCAAGAAGATGTCGTGTGTGGATTGATATCTTTTCACAGTTTTCAACAATTCCATAATAAAGAATACTCAGCCGGGTCTTTGACTCGGCGGTTTGTATTCGAATGATCTGGTTTTTATTATACTCACGTATAAGACCATCTAACCTGTTGCATTGATTCTCAATATAATCGTAATCAATTTTTTTTCTCTTAAGAAGCATTATTGCCGTGTTTTCAAGTAAACGGTTAACAGATGTGCACACGTGCTTCAGCTCCTCTTTTTGAGGCTCAAGAAGCCCGCTGTGGTAATTAATCATGTGGTAATACACCCGCTTGATAATATCCCTGTGGCTTTCTGCGATATCCTGGAGAACTCCCACGGTTTTCGAATATTTGCGGGTATGTTCCGCATCCTTTTTGTCCAGCAGATAAAGGGTTTTGAATATATTTGCTATAATTATATTTGCAAGATCCTGAACTTTTTTTGTCTTGTTTTTAACATTTTTTATCCGGTATCTGTCCTCTGAGAAAACCGCATCAAAGCAGGTTCGCAAATCTTTGCTCACCTGGTTAAGAAAATATCCGGTCTGTTCAAAAGAAGTATTAACTGCATAGGCGGCATCCTTGCCATCTTCTATATTCAGAGCTGCAATATTTTCGGCTTCCTCTTCACGTTTTGTATGATAGGCAAAACTTTTCCATATGACAAATGCCACAAGGATAAGAAGCCCTGCTAAGGCATAAACCTTAAGATAGGTAAGGGCGCACGCGAAAATAAATGAAATGGTAAGTGCAGTGAGTGCCGTACAGAACCACCCGCCCACGACAGTAAGCACGCCGGTCACCCTGTAAACCGCGCTCTCTTTTCCCCATGCCTGATCGGAAAGGGATGTTCCCATGGCAACCATAAAAGTTACATATGTTGTTGAAAGTGGCAGTTTCAATGATGTGGCAAATGAAACAACAGCACTTGCCACCATTAGATTTACCGAAGCGCGAAGCAGATCAAATGACGGAGGCGTGCCGTCACTTGTAAGGACTGGCGTCAGCGATGTGGGATCAAGACGTTTAGCTGCTGCCATACGTAAAGAGGTGGGAAGGATTCTGTTTATCAGGTCAAAAGATGTGGTTGCCATACCCACTATGGATCTTGACAGGGCGAATGAACCGAACCGTTCTATTCCCTCATCCTGTCTTGCAAGGGTTACTTCTGTTTTGCTTACGGTGCGGGCCTTTCTGGAGATCCAGAGGGTTATAACCATGATAATGCCTGCGCCCAGTAAGATAAATGTATCGGACTGTACTTTTCCCTGAAGTGCGCCCATTGTAATATTCATCGGATCAGGGCTGGCCCAGGCAACCTTGTATGCTGCCATCCCTGCCATGGGTACGCCAATAAAATTTACCAGGTCGTTTGCTGCAAATGACATTGCAAGGGAAAAAGTTCCGATTAGTATTATGGGCTTTAAAATGTTGATCCTGGTAAAAGTTACAAGGAATTGAAATATCAGACCAAAAAATATAAAACTACTGATCATGATAGTCGGGGCATGGGTGTTTATCCACAAAACAGTTTCCGGTGTAAGAAAGGATGTGCCTTTTGCTCCTTTAATAAGGATAAAATAGGTGCTGACGGCAAGACAGAGGCCGCCCCATATACCACCGTAACGTTTAAGCATGGGAACATAATTGAATGTAAAGACAAAACGTGAAAAAAACTGGACAACTGCTCCGCATATAAAAGCAAGAACAACTGATAGAAGGATACCTGAAATGATGGCAAGGGCCTTTCCCGTGTTTATATAATTGATAAGCATCGCAATGCTTTCGCCATCCATGTGAATTTTTATCAAAGATACAAGTCGGAGGCCAAG
>JAUXBD010000336.1 GCA_030619585.1 Desulfobacteraceae bacterium | reverse complement strand
CCGCCAAATCCAAAAGCACTGACACCTGATCTTCTGGGGTGATCTTTTCTACCAAGCCACGGCTTCGGCTCTGAATTCAAATAAAAAGCTGTTTCATTTATGTGTATATCAGGATCTGGTTTACCCACTTTCAAAGTGGGGGGAATTACTTTGTTATGAAGAGATAGTGCGGCTTTAATAAGGCCCGCCGCACCGGCTGCCGCTTTAGTGTGTCCTATATTAGATTTGACCGAACCAAGGGCACATTTTTCACCGTTTTTGCGGGATTTTCCGAAAAGTTCCGCCAGGGCTTTGAATTCCACAGCATCACCGACTCTGGTACCAGTGCCGTGAGCTTCTAACAGTTCCACAGTAGCAGGGTCAAAATTGGCTTCTTTGTAGGCTTTGGCAAGAGCTTTACCCTGACCGGCGGCATTGGGAGCATAGATGCTTCCGGACCTTCCGTCGCTTGATGATCCCAGGGCTTTTATTACACAGTATATCCTGTTTCTGTCTTTTTGGGCATCTTCAAGTCTTTTTAAGACAACCATTCCTATTCCTTCGCCAAGCACCGTGCCGTCAGCATCTTTTGAAAAAGGTTTTGCATCTCCTGTGAGGGAAAGAACGCCTGTTTGGGAGAAACACATATGCATGAAAATATCATTTAAAGTATCAACTCCGCCGGTTACTGCCATGTCGCAACGTTTGGATAAAAGCTCTAAAATTGCGAGATTTACGGCGCTCAATGAACTGGCGCATGCTGCATCAACAGCACAGTTTGTTCCTCCAAGGTTAAGGCGGTTTGCTATTCTTCCAGGCACAACATTTCCTAAAAGACCCGGAAAGGAGTTCTCCTGCCAGGGAACATAGGATTCGGATATCCTGGCTATAACTTCATCTGTTTTTTCCTGCGAGACACCTGAGTCTTTAAGAGATTTTTTCCATATCGGATAACCCAGCCTTGAGCTGAGGGGTATGACAAGTTCCTGTGTTCCTGTAACACCCAGGATAACACTGGTCCTTTCCCTGTTAAATCCATTACTATCGCCATATCCGGCATCCTCAAGGGCCATTTTGGCAACAGTCAGGCCGAGAAGTTGGGATGTATCAGTGGCCTCGAGGCAGTTCGGGGGTATGCCGAACTCAGCAGGGTCATATGATATGGGCGATATAAAACCGCCCCGTTTACAATATGTATGATCAGGTGTTTTAGGATCTTTGTTATAATAATCTTCGGCAGACCAGTGGGTTTCAGGAACATCTGTTATTCCGTCCCGGCCCTGGGCAATAAGCTGCCAGAACTCTTTTGCTCCAAAAGCTTTAGGGAAAATGCATCCTATTCCTACAATAGCAATTGACATCTTTTTTATATCCAAATCTTTTAAATGTTTAATACACTTGTATCGGGAGCATTATATCATGCGGCTTTATAATATAAATGTAAAAAAATTGTCAAAAGAAAATTGTCAAAAGAAAAAAGGGGATGAAGTGCAATGCGTTAATACATTTTCAAGTCACAAAATATAATTTAGCCTCTAAGGTAACCATTGGTTAATCAAACACAAGCTTATGTTACCCCCTGGGGTGAAATTTTTCATGCATCTTTCTAAGGTGCTCATGGGCCACGTGTGTGTAAATCTGTGTTGAAGAGATATCAACGTGGCCGAGCATTATCTGGACAGACCGAAGGTCAGCGCCCCCTTCTATAAGATGGCTTGCAAAAGAGTGCCGCAAAGAATGCGGTGTGATTACTTTTCCTATACCTGCTTTAACGCCATACTTTTTTATAAGTTTCCAGAAACCCTGGCGGGTCATTGGCTTCCCGGCCCGTGCAACAAAAAGGTACTTGCTTGCCTGGTTTTTTAAGACAATCGACCTTCCGTGCTTAATATAATTATCGATTTTTTCCTTTGCATAAAGTCCTATTGGAACCACTCTCTCTTTTGATCCTTTTCCATACACACGCACAAAACCTGCCTCAATATTTACGCTTTGAAGCTTAATATTAATGAGTTCCGAAACCCTCAAACCGGCAGCATATAGCAGTTCAAGCATTGCACAGTCCCTTAACCCTCTTGGAGTTTTTACGTCAGGCATGCTTATAAGAGTCTTTATATCACCAATGGACAGCACATCAGGAAGTCTAAGACCGCTTTTTGGAAGATCAATAATTTTGGTTGGGTCACTTTTAAGCACCTTTTCATGAACTAAAAATTTGTAAAACCCCCTTAATGTTACAAGGTGTCTTGCCCTTGACCTTGCAGCAAGACCAACATCCCTTAATTCAATCAGATGTTTGAGTATGACAGTTGCATCTTTATCGGAGACATTGTTGATTTTTGATCTTTTTATAAACGAGATATATTCTGCAAGGTCCCTTGAGTATGCTTCTATGGTTTTTTCCGACAGACCCTTTTCAACAAGGAGATAGTTCACATATCCGTCAACAAGAATGTCTAATTGATCCATGGATTATTGCGCTAATAAGTAATCATTTGACACAGTTTAAGGCATTGCGGTTTCAGTGTGCTTTTTTAGAGAACATTTCGCTTCTAATGCTTTATTAATATCCTATGTATGTTAAAAAAACAACTGTCATTTTGTTAATAGGTTGTAATTAAAGATTTTGTTTTATAATACACTTCAGCGCGGGGTGTGGCGTTACAGGATGCAATCACATGTTCCACAGAAGTGCTGGCTTTTCTCCGTTCCACATTTGATCTTCTTTCAGGAATGTGGTGGGCGTATGAAAACATCCGTCTTTCAATCTTTGTTTGATAACCGTTAATTTTATTCGCTTTCAAAATAGTTAACTCCTT
>JAUXBD010000235.1 GCA_030619585.1 Desulfobacteraceae bacterium | reverse complement strand
TTTTTATTGATGTTTTTGTTGAGGATCTGTTGTTACGCTCGGTGCAGGCTATATAAAAAAGGCTCACCCTGTGTAGGAGTGAGCCTTTAATCGTTATCGGGAAGCCCCGCCTTTTAAGGCGGAGAGCTTCACTATTTTGCAAGATCAGGTTTATATATCAGTGTTTTGTCAATATGGTATGTCCATGGAAGGCCTTCATTGCGCCAGCCGCCTATCTTGCGCTGGCCTGCAGAAGCGCTTGCTTTGCATTTTACTTTGCCGCCTTCAAAGCCGCCCATTACATTAAACACCTTGTTTTCGGGAAATCCTGCCTTAACCGCCTCGTTGCTTGCAGCGCAGCTCCTGCTACCGCTTCTGCACATAAACAACAATGTGTCGGTCTTTGGATTGAATCTGGACAGAAGATCCTTGCCAAAATTCGGATTAACAACCGTTCCATACTTTTTTCCTCCGAATTTGCCGGTCCAGAATTTCAAAGGTATATTGCAGGCTCCTTTTGGGTGGCCGATCAATTGATGTTCGGCGCGGGTTCTGACATCAATCAAAAAGGTATGGCCAGGATCTTTCTGCATTAGTTCAATGGCCTGTGAAGGTGTGACATCACCACCGACATGTGCCTTTTTTGCCTTGTATGCAAATCCTGCAAAGGCAAACCCGCTTAAAATAAAAACAAGAGCCAATGATAAAACAAGAGTTTTTTTTACATTCTTCATTTTTTTCTCCTTATTTTGTCAGAAAACCCCCTCCCTGCATATTTGCAGAGGGAGGGGGGTAAATGCTCAGGTTTTCTACACAACCTTTTCCACCTGTACCTTGGTGTATTTCAGCAACGGGGTACATGCAAACATCTCAGGGCTATTAGGTCTCATAAGACCGCCGGTATTAACACCTCCAAATTGAGGAAACTTGGGATCTGCCTCAAGACCTCGTTTATGTCCGTAACCACCGGCAGAAGCGATCACACCCTTTAATATGTCATCGGTAACTTTGGCACGTATAGTATAATGCGCCCAGGGCGATCTTATTATAACACTCTCGCCGTCTTCTATGCCTCTCTCCCTGGCATCTTCTGAATTGATCCACAGATCATTTGAAGGCCTAATCTTCATCAAGCTGTGAACATTAAAGGTTGACGAATGTTCATGTTCAAGCACCTTGAACATGCCATGAATCAAGGGATAGTCTTCATCCGTCTGAAGATCAGGAAAATCGCTGTGCGGGTCTTTGTAGTCCGGGAGTGGATCTACGCCTTTTTCCTCGGCGACCGGGTTTTTAAAGTTGTATTTGCCGGTCTTTGTCTTGCCTGAAGAGCCATAGCCTTCTGGTACGTTCAGGGATCCCCATTTCTTGTATTTGTAATATTCAGCCTCGTCAGTGATGATATAACCGTTTTTCTTTACCTCTTCAAAGGACCATGGAGTCCCTTTCAGCATGTTCTCGAGGCCTTCTTCAACGTCTTTAAACGGGTAGTTTTCCCCCACACCCATACGTTTGGCAAGCTCAATGCACATCCACCACCAGGGCTTGGAATTATATAGAGGCTCAACAGACTTTGCAAAATAAGAGATAAATGCCTCATAGAGCCAATCGGCCCTTAGAGCGCTATCTTCAATAGCAGTGCAGTCCGGCAGAACCACATCAGCCAAAAGACCTGTATTGTTCATCCAGGCATCTATCGTAACCAGGAACTCTAAGTCCCTGAACGCCTTGGCAGTAGCCGGTTCATTGCCCCAGGCAATAATAGGGCTGCCGAAATATTGTACCATTGCCTTTATCTTGCCCTCTTCCACGTCTTTTGGAAACCATGAAGGACAGCAGCCGGCCCACATATACATCTTGTGGATCTTCGGGGGAGCATTTGACGAGGGCTTTGTCTGCCCTTCTCCCCAGCAACCTTTCAGCTTGCGCTTGAATGGGAGAGAAGCCCCGCCAGGTGCGTCAAAGGTGCCGCAGAGGCCATTAAGGGCCTGAACGGCAGCAGTAGTGTGCATACCATTGGGCAAATGTGCCGTTCCTGTCCAGGAACCAACCCCTTTATTCTTGGCGGCCGCGAATTCCTTTGCAATCCTTTCAATAGTATCGGCCGGGACGCCGCAAATCTTTTCAGCCCATTCAGGGGTGCGGGCAACGCCGTCTTCTTCCCCTAAAAGACGCTTTTTGAAGTCCTCAAACCCGTGTGTCCAGTTTTCCACAAAATCTTTATCATAAAGATCGTTTTTGACGATCACATAGCACATCGCCATTGCCATTGCCGCGTCGGTAGCGGGTTTGATCTTAATCCATTCTGTAGCAGCAGCTGCTGTCTCAGACTTCCTCGGGTCAATTACAACCATCTTTGCCCCACGTTTCAACGCCTTCTTGAGATCGCCGACCTGTCTCCGGCCATAGGAGGTGGAAAAAGGGTTTTGCCCAAAGAAGATCATATAATCTGATTCTTCAGTATTGAGCCATGGCCGTTTGTCATTCACGTTGTGTTCATTGGACATGCGGATAGAGTTATCACACATCGTACGATGGGTTATACTATGTACGCCATACCAATCCCACAGGGACTTATGAAGCCACCTGTTCCAGTCATTTCCATCCATGTAGGCAACTACGCTGCCATCTTTGCCATGCTCTTTGATGCTCATCAATTTATCAGCTACAAGGTCAAGGGCCTCATCCCATGAAGCCTTGCGGAATCTCTCACCCTCTTTAATAAGGGGCTCTTTGAGGCGGTGGGCGCTGTAGACGTATCCCTTTCTTGACATCCCTTTGGGGCAGATCAAACCATCACCTTTTGGATCACCTTTGAGGCCGACTGTCTTCATAAGGATGCCGTCCTTTACAGTATCGGTGATTCCGCATAGACCGCCACACATATAGCAATGGCTGTTAATGATTTTTTCGGCTTCTTCTTCTTTTGCCCCTTGGGCAAGCGTAGAATAACCATCTCCTAAATTGAGCTGATCAACAGCTTCAGACAGTTGTCCGATAGCATCCTGGTAATCAGGATTTGCACTGTTGCCTTCATGGAAGAGAAAGCTTAATGTAAATGCCGAAAGACCCTTGTAAAAATCTAATGTTGCGCCATTGAAAAGGGCAGCATGGAATTCCGGTATCCAGCACATAAGATGATTATTTATAAAATCCGCAGCAGCATCCGTATCTCCCTTGTCAAGAAGGTATCGGACAAATTCCAACTCCACAGCAATATAATCGTCTAAGTCCTTGTAGTCTTCTGATTTGTGAACCCCTGCCTTGCGAAAAGCCTCACGCACTTCAAACACGGATTTCTGCATGACTACCGGTTTGTCCGCGGCATGGACCGATTCGTACGGCAACGCTGGATTTACGCCGACATTGAGAAATATATCCGCATATTCATAACTCAATTCCTTGTAACTTTTTTCTTTAGCCTTTTTGAGGTATTTTGCTATTCTGTCCATGCCCTTGCCTAAGTCAATAAACTTACATTCTTTTGCAAAAATACCCAGTTTCTTTAGAAATTCCTTGTCAGTAAGCTTTGCGGTTAAATCTTGTGAGATTTCATCGCAATAAAGGCTAACAAGGAGTTTATAAACATTTGCTCTTTGTTTTGTGAAATCGCCATTTCCCATGTAAAAACCTCCTTTATATTAGTGATATATTATAAAAACGTTTAGTATTTTTTCCTTTTAAGTCATTTATTAATAATTCTTAAAAGAGCTTTAAATTACAAATCAGATTAATAAAAACTACTTTAAAACCTGAAAACAAAAAAAGAGCCAATTGTTTGTGGTGTTAAATATTTATATAAAATTCTCATTGTTACAGAGAGTAACAAAAAGCAACAACAAGAAATATTAATATAATAAGCTGGTTCTGCGTTGTCAACATCAAAATAGAGAGTGAAAAAAAATACTTGCATTAATATATCATCTTTGATTTAAAAATAATTTTTAAGATTAAGGATGGGT
>JAUXBD010000329.1 GCA_030619585.1 Desulfobacteraceae bacterium | reverse complement strand
GAAGCCATTTATTATCCCGTAAATCCGGTCAATCCTGTCTAAAAATATATAATTAGCTAATTTCATAACCTTTACCTGGTCCAGTTCATAAGGCTGTATCCCACAGATTCTTTCCTTGGTTCTTCCCCCGATTCTTCCAGTGACTCTTCCAAAATCCTTACGTTCGCAACCGAGTTAAAAAGTTTCTCACAAAGCTCGCACTTTCTATATTGAACTATTTCACTTGCCGCAAATCCCATATATGAAGCTATATTTGTCAGCCCCATGGTTTTAATAAGACAATATAAACTATTTTCCTCCTTTTTCCGGAACAACTCGTCAACACTTTTGTCCTTCAGGTTGCCAAGCAGAAAAAAATCTGTTTTTGTAAAATGACTTCCCGCATCACAACAGGCAAACATGTCAAGTTCAGGAGAAAGGTATGGGTTCATTGAACATATGTTGGGGTGATAGTCTGTAAGAATACTATTGTGTTTGAATCCCTTGGCACGGCCGAAATATATCACGGGTTCAGGAAAGAACTTTAAGTTGTTGTCCCGAAGAAACTGTTCATACCGGTCATCTTCTTCTGAAAAATCGGTAATAAAAGAGATAAAATAATCAAGGCCATATTTTTTACAGCTCGAAGCTGCATTGACAATGTTTTTGCGATCGATATTTTTTTGATGCCAGCGGCTGAAACTGATTCTTAACTGTGACAAGCCGCTTTGAAGCAACCCGGAAACAATATTATCCGACTGGTTTTGCGTTTTTGCCCAGAAACCGTTTGTAACCACTCTTGAATATATGCTGTTTTTACTGCATAGCCCAATAAGATTACTAATATCATTAAGGAATATAAAAGGTTCTCCGGCTGTAAAGCTTATGCCTGTTACATTACAATCGACCATCTGTTGAATAATTGATTTAGCTGCATGAAATTCCATTGTAGCATTTTGAGTCAAACCATCAACAGCAACGCAATGATTACATCTAATATTGCACTTTGTTGAGTACCCGAAGGCTATATGCCTAACATTATTCATTTGTGGTATTTACAGGGTTATATTGTATAGCTTAATCTTGCTTAGCAAAGAAGGGTGGCTTATCTCAAGAAGTCTTGCCGCCTTTGTCCTGTTGCCGCCGGTTTCCGAAAGAGCTTTTATGATCAATTCTTTTTCTATTATTTTCTGAGCCTTTTTTAAAGAAAATCCCTCAAAAACAGCATCCGTTTTTTTGGTCTCAAATCTTGCCAGCATCTCCGGTGGTAAATTTTCCTGGTGAATAACCGGTTCCTCGGCAAGCACAACTGCCCTTTCAATTACATTTTCAAGCTCTCTGACATTTCCAGGCCAGCTATAGTTAAGCAAAACAGACATGGCTTCCGGGGTTAGTTCCTTAACGTTTTTATCAAGTTTTTTGTTGAAAAAATTTATAAAATGCTCGCTTAGAAGCGCGACATCTTCACCCCTCTCTTCTAATGAGGGCAGGTTAATGGGCAGAACATTCAACCTGTAAAACAGATCTTCACGAAAAGCCCCTTCTTTAACCTCATGTTTAAGGTCTTTTGCTGTTGCCGCAATAACGCGCACATCTATCTTCTTTGTTTTTGAGTCACCCACTTGCCTGAGCTCACTTTCCTGAAGCACTCTAAGGAGTTTAACCTGCAGAGGCAAAGGCAACTCCCCTATCTCGTCAAGGAAAATTGTCCCTCCATCCGCTTCTTCAAAAAGCCCTCTTTTATTTCTATCAGCGCCTGTAAATGCACCCTGCTTATGACCGAACAGCTCACTTTCCAGTAAATTTTCAGGGATTGCCCCGCAGTTAACAGGGATAAGCGGCATTTTTGCTCTTTTACCGCTAAGGTGGATACCACGGGCAATCAGCTCTTTACCGGTTCCGCTCTCACCGATTATCAATACTGTCGTGTCGTATTTGGCCACCTTTTTTGACAATTTGAATACCGCCTGCATTGACTTGCTTCTGGCAACCATAACGCCGAAACTATCTACGCGGGTTGGAAGATAGCTCTCTTTAATTTTACTTAAGTGTTCTTTAAGCCGGCAATTCTCCTTTTTCAGGCTATCCCGTTCTTCCGCCTTTTTAAACACATGGAAAATCTCTTCAGACTTAAATGGTTTGGAGATAAAATCATAAGCTCCCAATTTTACGGCAGCTACCGCTGTATCAATTGATCCATATGCAGACATCATGATTACATTGGTGTTTCCCAGCTTTTTACCAGCGGTTTTCAAGAACTCCATACCACCCATATTGGGCATATTAAGGTCGCAGAGGATAAAATCATATGAAGCATCGTCTATCATCTTCAAACCTTCATGGCCATTTGTGGCTGTATCAATAGTATACCCACTCTTTTTAAGTATATTAGCAAGCATATGACGCATGTTTTCTTCATCATCAATAACTAAAAGACGCCTGTCCGGTTTTCCAATGTTGTTTGTGGTTTTATTTCCCATTGTGCATATCCATCTAAATAATAGTTCTTGTTCTCAAGCTTTATGGTATCTCTTCGTATAATATATCCTCTTTGCTTGAGCTTCTTGGTTTATGTCTTTGGATCTTCTTTCTGAATTTGTTTAACTGGGATTTTATTTTATCTACAACAATATCAACAGCTGCATTCATATTGTCGTTTCTCTCTTTTGCCTGTATATTCAGTTTGCTGCTTCTAAGATTTATGTCCACAATATGGTCGGTCTTTTCAGTAGAGAAAACAACCCGCGCTTCAGTTGGCTTGTCCAGCAGTTTATCGAGCTTACCCAACCTTTTTTCCACATATTCCTTTAAAGTTTCAGAGGGCTCGATGTTTTTAAATGTTACAGATATTTCCATGTTTAACTCTCCTTAAAGTTTGTAATTT
>JAUXBD010000153.1 GCA_030619585.1 Desulfobacteraceae bacterium | reverse complement strand
TAGATTATAAAGGTGATAATCCTATCCATGACATCATCCATTCCTGTTCCCATAGCAAACCGGAGTTTTTCCCGTTTATAAATCTGATCGGGCAGCATATCTTTAAAGGCTTCTCTCAGGACATACTTTTCAATTTCCCGTTCACCATAGATTTTCCACTCCATCGGAATAAGTTGGCTAAAATCAACCACTTTTTTATCAAGAAAAGGGATTCGATAGTCTATGCCATTTGCCATCCAGCCACGATCAAGACGTCTTAAAGCTGTATTAAATGAAATATCCAAAAGCTTTTGGGCCAATCTTTCCCTATGTTCGGCATCTTTTACCTTGTCGCTTTTAAGAACCATCCTGTAACCGCCAAAGAGTTCATCCGCGCCTTCTCCAACCAAAACCGCGTTGGAATATTTTTTTACCAATTTTGATGCATAGTAATTTGATAAAATTCCGGAAATACAATCTTCATCAAAACTTTCAAGGAACCATACGGCATCGGTTAAAAGCATATTGATTTCTTCGTCGGTTATCATATGAACAATGAGTTCAAGGCCTAGAAATTCAGCCATCAGTTTTGCATTTTCAAGGTCAGGGCCGACTGCACTTTCCACTGCAACAGTAAACAGTTTTATGTTTGGATTGTACTGTTTGGCTATGGCTGAAATGATTGAGCTGTCAAGACCACCACTGAGAGAAATCGCTTCAACCCCTTCAATCCGTTTCTGTACCGCTTCAATCATAAGCTCTCTAATAATTTTTGCGGCTGATTGAACATCATCTGGAAGTTTCGGGATATCTGGTAAATAGGGTGTAAAGTGTCGAATTCCTGTTCTTGAACTGTAAATACAACCTGGCGAAAGCTCTTCAATCCCAAATTGTAAATGGTTTTTCAGTCCCTTCATTTCCGTGCTGAAATAAAAAGTGTCGTTGGATGTCCCAAAAAAAATGGGAACTGCCCCGACATGATCTCTAACCAAGATAACTTCTTCGTTTTTATGAACAATCGCTACTGTAAAACATCCGTCAAGTTTTGAAAATGCATCATCCTCGTACTTTTCATAGTATTCCTTTACAAGATCGACATCACTCTGACCATTGGGACGTTCGTTGTAAATCTGACCTGTAAAAAGTACGTAAGGCGGTTGGGATAAGTTTGATGCATAGGTTTTTGTGGCAGGCTCAAGATTGATTTCACACGCACCCAATGCGCCTCTGTCATCAATTAACGATCGAACTGTTGCATTATCAGCCCCCCGATGAGCCATAGCGGCAATCATTCTACCGACTTCTTTAGCGCTGTGTCCCGAATATTTACCTTTTTGTGATACGATTCCTACAATTGCAGACAAAATTGACCTCCTTTCATATTGTAATTAATAAAATTAGACGATGAAATATTGGATAAAAAATTAAGCAAAAGTTAATATCTATATATTTTTTTAGTATATGTCAAAAAAATAAAAGACATTGGGCTTAAGCATGAATATAATTTAACATCAGTTTCTCTCAATTTTTGAGAACATTCAAAACCGGGATGGCAATCTATATATTTCGTAACAATGTGTAATATTAAATATTTATTGCTGTTTAGTTATTCAATTATAATGATAGTTTCTCGCACCGGCTAAAAATTATCATTATTTGTTGCACCGGTTTTGAATGGTCTCCAAAGATTCGTTCAAAAGTGCTTGTAACAGTCCTGCAGAATTTAAAAGAGCACAACATCCCTTTTGCCTGTAGTGTGCGAAATGTTATTTCAAGCCTGTGGCGTGCTAATTGCTAATTCAGATGTATAAACAGCATATTAACATACCTTATATTTCCGAGCCAGTTGGGTTGAATATAGTTATGAACGAGAAAATAGATCTACTTTTTCGGCTAATGATAGTTAGCCAAGGACAGTTACCAGCCCCTGGCTACTTGGCGGTATAGATATTTATTTGTATCTGGGGTTTTCAAGTCCTAAACAACCTGTCGTAATGAATCATATCTGTAATAAATCTTAATTTTTCAAAAGTTGTGGTCTATTGTTGCTGTTCCCAGAAACGGATTTCGAATTTATTGGAAAGTAGGTGTTGATTATTTAAGGGAAAACTCTGCTGTCCATAACCAATCAAAACTGTTTTGAAAAATTACCAAATTCACCCTGATTGTAAAGAAGTGTAAAGTTTTTCTCCGGTCATTTTCAACAATTTTAGTTGTACTTCCCTTCTCTTCCAGCAGTTTAAAATAATATTTTACCGAATTGAAAACTTGATTTTCAAAGAACAATATTGTTTACTTTTACGGCAAGTGGTGCGGGGATACACCCCCTGCACCTCCCGTTTTAATATTTTTCCCTTATACATAGTACTTAGTTTTACCCCCCCTTACCAATGCAAAACCGGGCTTGATAAAAACAATTTTGTTCTTTATTATGCAAAATTACTTTTGCCTCAACTTTCGCTCAATCGAGGTTTTACTTTGTCACATTTCCGACTTCACCCTTTGTTCCTGTGAATCGGCGGGTTAACTGCTGCTTAAACACATAACTGTTTCCGGAGTGTTTATATCGTTATGATAGATTTTCTATCCAATGTTTTGATTATTGTCTATTTTTTGACTGCCTGTATGGTGATGATATACGGGCTGAATTGCTATGTGATGATTGCTCTTTTCAAAAGGGGCAGAAAACCTGCTGACAAGAGGCAAAAAGATATCATGGAAAACTTCAAAGACCTTTTAGATCGTGATGACCTGCCTTTTGTTACAACACAGATACCGGTCTTTAACGAGCTCAACGTTGTTGAGAGAGTTGTTAATGCAGCATGCCGGATGCGCTATCCGGACAAAAGGCATGAGATACAGGTTTTAGATGACTCAACAGACGAAACATCACCGCTTATTGATGGGGTTGTAAAAACGCTTTTTGCACAAGGTTATGATGTTAAAGTTATACGCAGGAAAAAAAGAGAGGGGTTTAAGGCCGGAGCACTGGCAGAGGGGTTGAAGCATGCAAAAGGTGATTTGATAGCAATTTTTGATGCTGATTTTGTCCCGCCGATGGATTATCTCCTGCGCACTGTTCCATTTTTTATGGCAGAAGAGAAGGTGGGTCTGGTGCAGGCACGCTGGGGGCATCTGAATTGCGAAAAATCCCTGCTCACCCGGGCTCAGTCCATTGGAATTGACGGCCATTTCATGGTTGAGCAGTCAGCTAGAACATGGAATGGCCTTTACATGAACTTCAACGGTACTGCAGGTATCTGGCGTAAACAAGCGATTATGGACGGGGGCGGATGGCAGTGGGACACACTTACCGAAGATATGGACCTTTCCTACAGGGTGCAGTTCGCAGGCTGGAGAACCGCTTTTATTCCTGATCTTGAAGTGCCTGCAGAGATCCCGGAAGATGTGAGCGCATTTAAAAGCCAGCAGTTTAGATGGGCCAAAGGTTCCATTCAAACAGCCCTGAAGCTTCTTCCCGATATTTTTCGATCTTCAGATCCGTTGTTTAAAAAGATTGAAGCGTTTTTTCATTTGACGCATTACATGGTTCACCCCATGATGGTTACTTTAGCTGTTCTTGCTTTGCCGGTGCTTTTATGTCTGAAAGCAGCACCCGGGCCCCTTGTTTTTTTTGTCATCGTGATTGTTCTGTCCATATCCATGATCGCGCCAAGCGCCCTGTATGTGGTAAGCCAGCGGGCATGTTATAATCATTGGGTAAAAAGAATAATCTACCTGCCCTTTCTTGTTGTTGTCGGTGTCGGTATAGCGATCTCTAACTCCCGGGCTGTCGCTGAAGCGATTTTAGGTATTAAAAGCGGATTTATACGCACCCCTAAAAAAGGTGACCTGGAAATGAAAAGATACAATCTCTCGTTTCCGTGGTCTATTGTGGGGTGTGCTATGGCTGAAATTTTCGTCGGCATATATTGCGCCTGGTCTCTGGGATATTACCTGTCGGCAGGGAAATACCTGGTGGGCCCGTTTCTGGCTATATATGCAACGGGGTTTCTGTTCGTCGGCATTCTTACCCTGGTACACTCACTGGGTTTTTCAGAATGATAAACACTGTTGGAAACAGTCCTTCCAAAAGTCGCTTTCAATCATGGATACTGTTTTGCATAGCTGCAATAGTTATGGCTGCTTTATGTTTGAAGGGCGGTTTTTTCGGCACAATCGGTGAGTACCCCCTTAGAATCTCATTTTCATTTCCTTTTGTAATGTCATTTTCTCTTCCTGCAGGAAAATTTATCCTGCTGTTCACCATAACCTGGATGGTTTTCATAGCCATGCTTCTTCTTTTCCCGCGAAACCTGCCTTTTTCTTTTGCAAAGAGCGGGCTTTTAATTCTGGCTCTTTCCATCATATGTCGTATTGCACTTTTTGCCCATGAACCATCTGACGATATTAACCGGTATCTCTGGGAAGGGCGGATGATAAATGAGGGTATAAATCCGTATCAATATGCTCCTGACGATCCTCTTGTTTCCCGGTTTGCCAAAGATGACCCCTTTCACGATAAAATTAATCATCCCTCTTATACCGCGGCATACCCTCCTTTGATCCTATATCTTTTCTCTTTGATAACACGTTTAAGCTACAACCCTTTTGCCATAAAAGTATTTATGGTTCTTTTTGACATGGGCACCATTTTTTTTCTGCTTCTTTTATTAAAACAACGACGCCTTGATCCTCGCTGGTCTATTTTATATGCTTTTAATCCTTTGATTCTTTACAGCTTTGCCGGCCAGGCCCACTTTGATGTGATCTCCAACTTTTTTCTTGTGGGTGCGCTTTACTTTCATGGCGGAAAGCGGTGGGGTTGGATGTTTCTCTTTGCAGGTCTGGCAGTACAGTCAAAGTATGTGGCAGCAGTTGCAGTACCCTTTTTGATAAACAGAAACAACCTTAAATATATATTTGTAATGATTGCGGCAATCGTAATACCCTATTTGCCCTTAATTGATGGTAAGTGGCCCATGCTTTTTGCAAGCGTTATTAAATACGGAGAGGAGCTTGCATTCAACGGGTCGATTCACGGCTTTTTGCGTATTGTTCTGGGAGGAATCGATCCTGCAACAGGCATATGCAAAATACTTTTCGCAGCATCTTTGGTGTTTGGATACATCTGTTTTCACCCGGAGTTTAAGAGTTGTTATAAGGATGATCCTGTCCCAGGC
>JAUXBD010000261.1 GCA_030619585.1 Desulfobacteraceae bacterium | reverse complement strand
GGGGGTGACTATGAGAAAACAAAAAGAAAAGGATCTTAATAAATGGTACATAACAAGATACTCAAAAGACAAGGAGCGTATTTTTTTATTTTATGCTGCCGTAGCCATGTCTATTCTTTATGTCATGTGTAGGCTGTTTTGAGATTAAGCGGCGTTTTAAGCATAAAAGCGATATGCATTGCTCTTTTTGGGTGAAAAAAACCAACGAAAAATCGGAGGAAGAGGTATGGCCGAAGAAAAAAAGAAAGCAACAGGATACGATAAGTATGTCGATTGGAAGCTGTTTGCTATTCCTTTGACGCTTATCACAATAATAATGTTTATACCCACGCCTAAAGGCATGCTCGATGTCGGTGTGGAATACTCCATGGGTCCCAAGTACATACAAAATTATTTTGCAAAGGAGTTATTTGACACATCTGCCAATGAACTTTCCCAGTGGCAAGTCCAGTTGGTAAGGATGATGGAGGCGGGTGTGAGCAAGTCCTCTTTCAGCCATGCAGGACTCATGAAAAGAAGCGCTAAATGGTGCAAAAGCAATAAGATACCAACCACAGCAGAGCATCTGAAACAGGTGAGGGATTTTGCAGGGGAGATAGCTCCGGAAAAATTTAAGAAGCTCATGGAAGAGGGCTATAGCTTGAGGGTGGATAAGCTTACCTTTGATATGTTGACGGATATCGAAAAGAAGAAAGCCAAAAGAGCCGGATTCCACGTCAAGGTAGCTGTGTGCATCGTTATTTTCGTGGTGTGCTGTTTTGTCACAGAGGCGATCCCTTTGCCCATGGTGGCCTTCTGCATAGGTGTCTTTGCCATGTGCTGCGGGATTGTGACCAGGAAGAATGTGGCCATGCTCTACTGGTCCGACGCGACCTGGTTCATCATGGGCAGCCTTATGTTTGCCGTTGCCTTTGTCAAGACAGGGGTTGATAAACGCATGGCCATGATGATGTTCGGCAAATTGAAAAAGCCTTCTCTCAAAATGGTCACTTTTATGATTGTTATAGTGATAGCCCCTCTTACAATGTTTATGTCCGATCATGCCCTGGCAGCCATGTTTTTACCTATCGGCATGCTCCTATATACTACATCGACGGCTGCCTCTGGAAAGGAGGACCCTGAGCTGGCCAAGATGCTCATGATCACCATTGCCATGGCCTGTAATTTAGGCGGTTCCCTGGCCCCTTCGGGCGCGGCTCGAAACCTTATCATGATGGGTTATGCGGAGGATATGTTCGGCATCAGTATCGGATACGGGGAATGGTTGTATTATATGTTTCCGGTGCTGTTTTTTACCATTCCTGTAACCTGGTATATTATAAACTTCAGGTTTAAAGCGCTGCCGGAACATCACGATTTGAGCGCGTCCATGACTTATGTTAAAGAACAGGTGAACAAAGAAGGGGGCGCATGGACCAAACAACAGAAGATAACCGTTGTGATCTTTCTGGTAATGCTTACCTGCTGGATCACGGAGAAATACATAATACTCGATATTACAGGCATAAGGTTCGGTATCGGTGTGATCGCGGTCATGGGGGCGATTGCCTATGTTTTTGCAGGAATTGCCAACTGGCGTGATTACCAGACAGGGGTTGACTGGGGCGTGGTCTGGCTTTATGCGGGAGCTATCATCTTTGGCCGCGTCCTTGTCATGACAGGAGGCGCATACTGGATCGCCCGCGCCTTCATAAGTGTTCTGAGTCCGCTTGGAATGAGCGAGGGTCTCGGCCTCCTTCTTTCCGGGAGTGTGATCACAGGCATTCTCACCCAGCTCATGGCTGACGGCCCGGCGTGCGCTGCGGTCGGCCCTGTAACACTATCCATGGCCGGCATTATGCATCCTGGCACCACAATGATTCCCTATATGGCGATGGGCACATCCTATGCTTCATCACTGGCCTATTGCCTGATCATCGGAACGCCGCCCAATGCAATTGTCTATGCCAGCGGATACCTGGAGCCCAAGGATTACCTGAGAGTGGGCGTAATTCTCTGGTTTACCAATCTGATAATATTTATGGTAATGGCATCAACCTACTGGAGGCTTTTAGGCTGGCCGGGACTTGTCCCTTATTAGTTCAAAGAAAGGAAAAACTTGAAAAACCGGATGAATTATATTATATTTCAAAAACAAAAAGTGAGCGTTATGTCAGCGCCAGAAAGTGTGATTAATGTGATTAAAGGAAATGGAGATTGGCACAGGGGAACGTCGGTGCAGCAATTTTTCAGGACAATGTCTAAGATGCTTCATGCCGGAGATTTTTATGAAGGTCTGCCGCGGGAAAGGGCACACACACCCCCGCTGATCTTCCTTTTAATATGCAGCATCATTTTTACTATTTTGTCGAGCATTTTTGTCGTGGAAAAAAGGATTTTTTTTGCATTCGCGTTCTTTTTAAATGCATTTTCCACGCCTTTTATCACAGCGTTCATTCTATATCTCGTTGCCATGTTGTTGTGTAAAAATCTGTTTACCTATAATACCCTGTTTGGGATCACCGCCTATGCCAATATAATTCTTTTATTTTCCTGGATTCCGGGTGTGGCAGGGCCGATGCAAATTTTGAAGTTTTGTCTGATCGGTCTCGGCATGGTAAAAATAGGTCGTATAAGTTACTTAAAGACTTTTGTCTGTTTGTTGTGTGCTGTTATGGTAATGCTTTTTTTGCTTCAACTGTTAGGGCCATTTCTGGGCCGGAAATAATGATATGGTGATTGAACTGTAAAAGATTTATCGTGTACAGCCGAAAAGGAGGCGTATAATGGGAATAAAAGTATTAATGGTTGATGACGAAGAACAGTTTCGTGCAACAACCAAAAAGATTTTGGACAAAAGAGGATTTGACACGATTGTTGCCGAAAGTGGCGAGGAAGCCATTGATAAAATCAAAGAGAACCCGGACGTGGTCATACTTGACATCAAAATGCCGGGTATTGACGGCCATGAGGCTTTAAGGCAGATCAAGAAGCTCAAACCCGACCTTCCGGTGATCATGCTTACCGGTCATGGCGCCATGCCTTCTGCCATGGAGGCCCTGGCTACGGGGGCCTATGATTATCTGACAAAACCGTGCGATATAGACCTTCTTGCTTCAAAGATCGCTCATGCCTATGAACACGCAAAAGTAGTTGAACCTGGCGTGGAGAAGAAGGTCATAGATTTAATGGTTTCTATTAAGGAATTTACAACATTAACAGAGGATCGCACAGTTCAGGAGGCTGTTGGGCAATTAAAAGATAATTTTTCGCCAAAGGTCTCCACGAGCAGGCTCATGGAGACCTTGCACCGTTCCATCCTTGTGCTTGACAACAAAGGTAAGGTGAAAGGGGCTCTCACTATTACAGACCTGCTAAAAGGAATCATGCCTTCTTATCTTAGCGCACCCAAACCTTCTATGGCCGATAGTATTATCTATTCACCCATGTTCTGGACAGGCATGTTCAGTAAGGATGTAAAACTGCTGGCTTCAAAAAAGATTAAGGATTTCATGTCTGAGGCGCCGCTAACCATTGATGGAGATTCCAATCTTATGGACGCAGCGTATATGATGATCGAAAATGGTGTTACAAGACTATGTGTTGAAAAAGATGGTGAAGTGGTCGGAGTGATCCGTGAGCAGGATTTATTCTTTGAGATAGAAAAGATGATAAGAGGATAGATGTAGTTC
>JAUXBD010000125.1 GCA_030619585.1 Desulfobacteraceae bacterium | reverse complement strand
TGCCGTAATCTCCGCCAAAAGCCCCACCTTATCGTGTGAACAGACCTTGACTTTTACAGGATATGTTTCAGACATGTCCTGATCCCAATTCACATCCACACGTCTTTCAGGGGACATCTTCAGTGCATTTATGCAATTTACCCTGTGTATTGTCACACCGAATCCCCGGGTAATATATCCTGTTATTGAATCGCCGGGAACCGGCTGGCAGCATTTTCCGAATTTAACCAGAATATCGTCAACGCCCTTTACAATCACCCCATCAGGCGATTTCTTCTTACTCTTACGTCCGATCAATCTGTCCAGGATAGACTTGTCCGTATCTTCCGGTTCGGGCTTGGGTGTAAACTTGTGAAGTACCTGCAGGGATGTTATTTTACCATACCCCACATCTGCTATAAGATCTTCTGCGGTTTTAAAGCCAAAATCTTTTACCGCCTTTCCCATCTCCTCTGATCTTAATAGCGCATTAAAATTCATGTGGTTTTTGCGAAAGGCCTTTTCACACATCTCTTTGCCAAGGGTGATGCTCCGTTCCTTTTCCTGAACCTTGATATGCTGTCTTATTCTTGAACGGGCCTTGACCGTCTTGACAAAATTCAGCCAGTCCTTGCTTGGTTGATGGTTTTTTGATGTTATTATTTCAACGATATCTCCGGTATTGAGTTCAGCAGAAAGGTTCGCTATACGACCGTTTACTTTGGCGCCGACACACCGGTTCCCAACTTCGGTGTGGATATGATAGGCAAAATCAACCGGGGTTGCACCTTTGGGCAAAGATTTTATGTCACCATGGGGTGTGAAAACATAGGCTTCATCAGGAAAAAGATCTATACGCACACTTTCCATAAATTCATCAGGATCTTTTATGTTTTCCTGGTTTTCAACCAAGTTGCGAATCCAGGCAAATGCCTGCCCTGTCTTCTCGTCAATACTTTTGCCCTCTTTGTAGCTCCAGTGAGCGGCAATACCGGATTTAGCCACTTTATCCATCTCTTTGGTCCTGATCTGTATCTCGACTCTTTCGCCGGAAGGACCTATAACCGTTGTATGTAGTGACTGGTACATATTTGCTTTTGGAAAGCCGATATAATCCTTAAATTTCTGTGGGATCGGCTTCCACAATGCATGTAAAATCCCCAGCACTTCATAGCACTGGGAGACTTTGTCCATTATAATTCTGAATGCAATAATGTCGTAAACTTCATCATAAGAAAGATCCTGTGTCATCATTTTCCTGTAAACGCTGTAGTAATGCTTGTGTCTGCCCAAAACTTCGCAATCAATGCCTGCTTCTTCCATCTTTTCATCAATTATTTTCTTGACGCGGCTTATATACTTCTCCCTTTCATCCCTATCCCTGTTTATCCTTCTTTCAATCTCTTTATATTGATCAGGATGAAGATATTTAAATGCAACATTCTCAAGCTGGCGTTTTATATCTTGAATTCCAAGGCGTCCTGCGATGGGAGCATAAATATCTAAGGTCTCTTTGGCGATTTTTCGTCTTTTATGCTCCTTGTGAAACTGCAGAGTTCTCATGTTGTGCAGCCGGTCGGCCAGCTTTATCAGCACCACGCGTATATCGTCTGCCATGGCCAGTATCATTTTTCTCATATTTTCTGCCTGGCGGGCCTGTGAATCGCTGAATGAAAGCTTGCTAAGCTTGGTAACCCCGGAGACGATATGAGTAACCTGCGGGCCGAACATTTTCTCTATATCTTCTGATGTGGCATGGGTATCTTCCACAACATCGTGCAAAAGACCGGCGGCGACACTGATCCCATCAAGTTTCAACTCTGCCAGAATGTAAGCGACTTCAAGGGGATGGGAGAGGTATGGTTCACCGGAAAGTCGCACCTGACCATCGTGAACTCTTGCCGAAAAAATATAGGCACGATCCACAATATCTAAGTCTGCCTCAGGATTAAAATCAAGGATTTTGTCAAGTATGTCGTTTATTCGTATCATCTTAATGTCGCATTGTACTTAGAGCATGGGGAACAAAGCAGTCGCCCCGGGCCCTTTTTTGCCTAGTAAGCCTTTGCAAAAACGACCCGCCTGCGGCTTGGTTTCTCACAACAGATGCACTCTCCTTTTTCATCATTATTGTCATCAAGGGGAATGCATCGGATTGTTACTTTCAGATCATCTTTTATTTTTGCCTCACATTTATCTGAGCCACACCAGTGTGACATTGCAAAACCGCCGTGGATCTCCGGCTTTTGAATATTTTCAGGAGTAAAGAAAGAGTAAAACTCTTTGTTGCTGTTTATATGAACGGTGTTTGTCTTTCTGAACTCAAGAGCCCTGTCAAATATGTTATTCTGGATTTCATCAAGGATATCTGTTATCTGTCCGATAAAAACCTCTCTTTTCATCGATTTCTTGTCCCGATGCCCCATGTCTCTTCTTGCGACAAACACCGAGTCGTTGTCAATATCCCTTGGGCCGATCTCAACACGGACAGGTATACCCTTTTTTATCCACTCCCATCCCCTGGCGCCACCTATTTCTCGACTGTCAATCTCAACTTCAAGCCCTTGGTTATGGTAATGCTTTGCCTTTAGCTCTTTTGCAAGGTTTTGTGTAAACTCCATAACCCTCGACCTGTCATTTGGTTTTCTGTATATGGGAAGTAACACAAGATGTGAAGAAGCCACTTTGGGGGGTAGTATGATGCCGTCATCATCACCGTGGGCCATGATAAGCCCGCCGATAAGACGGGTTGAAACACCCCATGATGTTGTCCATGCAAACACCTCCTCTTCTTCTTTTGACTGGAACTTGATACCGGACGATTTTGCAAAGTTCTGGCCCAGAAAATGAGAGGTGCCTGCCTGGAGAGCTTTTTTGTCCTGCATCATCCCTTCGATGCACAAGGTGTCAACAGCGCCGGGAAATCTTTCAGAAGCGGTTTTTCTACCCTTGATTACAGGCATTGCAAGATAATCTTCGGCAAATTTATTATAGACATCAAGCATCATATTGGTGCGCTGGATGGCTTCTTTTTTTGTGGCGTGGGCAGTATGCCCCTCCTGCCATAAAAATTCACTGGTCCTTAAAAAAATTCTGGTACGCATCTCCCACCTTACAACATTTGCCCACTGGTTTATAAGAACCGGAAGATCACGGTAGCTTGATATCCACTTTGCAAATGAGTCGCCGATGATTGTCTCAGAAGTAGGACGCACAACCAGCGGTTCCGTAAGCTTTCCTGCGGGCACGAGCCCTTTGTCCCCCTTTTTTTCAAGTCTGTGGTGGGTTACCACTGCGCACTCTTTTGCAAAACCTTCAACATGCTCCGCCTCTTTTTCAAGAAAACTAAGGGGAATAAAAAGGGGGAAATAAGCGTTTTTGACCCCGGACTCCTTGAACATCCCATCCAATATCTTTGATATATTCTCCCACAAAGCATATCCCCACGGCTTTATCACCATGCAACCCCTTACCGGTGAAGTGTCTGCCATGTCTGAAGCCTTTACCACCTGCTGATACCATTCCGGATAATCTTCTTCCCGTGTGGGTGTGATCGCCGTCTTGTTTGTTTCTCCCATATTGTTACCTTTTATTTAATTATTTTAGCTCACTTCAAACTTTAGCTCATTTTTTCAACTTCCTCAAGCAACACCTCCACAAGCTTGTCCTGGGGAAATTTTCTCACAACTTTTCCTTTTTTAAACAGTATACCTGTGCCGTTGCCTCCGGCAATGCCTATGTCCGCCTCCTTTGCCTCTCCCGGACCGTTTACCACACACCCCATTATTGCGATCTTGATTGGAACCGGCTTGTACATAAGCGCATCTTCCACTTTTTCGGCAATATCAAAAAGGTCTATGTTGCAGCGTCCGCATGTGGGGCAGGAGATAATGTCCGGGCCGTGCTGTCTGATATTAAGGGCTTTAAGAATCTCATAACCAACCCTTATCTCTTCAACCGGATCACGGGTCAATGAGACCCGGATTGTATCTCCTATGCCCTCGGAAAGGAGCATACCGATACCAATAGAGGATTTCACAGCTCCCGGATACTGGCCGCCTGCTTCTGTAACTCCCACATGGAGGGGAAAGTCTGTCTTTGAAGAGAGCAACCTGTATGCCTCTATGGTACGCGGCACATCAGATGCCTTTATGGAAATTTTTATTTTATCAAAATTCAGGGATAAAAGCAGGTTGATATTTCCCATGGCACTTTCCACCATAGCCTCGGGAGTAACACCTTTGTGTCTTTCGAGTATATCCTTTTCAAGGGATCCGGCATTAACACCTACGCGAATCGGTATGTTATGATCATTCGCGCAATTAACAACTTCCTTTACTTTTTTCTTGCCTCCTATGTTTCCGGGATTGATCCTTAACGCGTCCGCCCCTTTTGTTGCTGAAGCCACAGCCAGACGATAGTCAAAATGAATGTCGGCAATAAGGGGGATGGAGATCTCTTTCTTTATCAGGGCAATCGCAGACGCTGCCTCCTGGTCAGGCACAGCTACCCTTATGATTTCACAGCCCGCCTTTTCCAGGCGTTTTATTTGTGCAACCGTGGCTGTTACATCCTGGGTCAATGTGTTTGTCATGGACTGGACGCTGACAGGCGCAAAGCCTCCAACCTTCACATTGCCCACATGTATCTGGTGAGTTTTTTTCCTGTCTATTTTAAAAACCATTATAGCACCGGACCTTGCGGAAAGCTATGTCATTAAATTTAAAAGTTAACAGACCCCCTATCCTAGTTCAAGTGAAATAGGGCGCTTCATTTTATATATTTGTTTTTAACTGAGAAATGAAGTATAAAAAAGCATTTATTAATTATTTTTGAATTTATCGTCAATTATAGGGACTTTTACCATGGGCTCTGAAAAGCAAAAAACAATCGAAAATCCTGATGATTCAAAAAAGGCTTTTGTATTAAAGTATACCGTTGATGGCGAACTTTCATGTATAGATGCTTTTAGAATAGTAAGCGGTCACAAAATTGTCCCGGATGAGGTTGGCATATATGCTGATTTCCTTGGCATCAACCTTACAAAATGTCAGATGGGCCTTTATGGTTATACGCCTGAAAAAAAGACTGTAAAACCTGCTTCGTCAGTTTCCCCTGAGCTTCAAAAAGCTATTGAAGACGAGCTTGATGAAGGCAAACTTCTGTGTAAAAACGCATGGGATATCGCGTCAGGTTTTGGTATCGGGAAAATGGATGTCAGCTGTGCCTGTGAGTCCATGGGTATTAAAATCAAAAAGTGCCAGCTTGGAGCGTTTTGAATAATTGTTTGATTAATCGATTAAACCTTCAGTTATACTGAAGGTCCCAGCTTTGTTATGCGGGTAAATGCGTTAATTTGTGATGATTGAAGTTAATTTATATAAAGAAAAATATTCACCGCCCGCTTGTCCCACACACCGGGACTTCGCTCAAGACGCAAAAAACGCAGAGCTGTTTTTCGCGTAGCAATTGAGTCTTTTCTTTGCCGTTATCCCAAAGGCAAAGAAAATAGTATCCATCTCCGCGCTCTTTGCGTCTTGAGCGATCATCGGGAGCGGGCGGTAAAAAAATTATAAATGACAAAATCCC
>JAUXBD010000253.1 GCA_030619585.1 Desulfobacteraceae bacterium | reverse complement strand
GGTGTACTCTCACATTAAAGGATGCTAAGAAACTCATAGTTGTTTGTATGAAACTTTCAATTATAGCTTTTGTTTGCAGCTTTCCAAGATGGTTCAGGGAACCTGCACATCCCGGTGACTTTTAAAAAAAGTTAGGTATTACATTTGCTTTACACATGCATCTTGTCCTGATTTCTAATGTAAAACAAGTGTTTAGTCAGATTTGTCATCCATAAGGATTGGCAAAGGAATAAGTTGACTCCTTATGAATAAGATTTGTATTATGATAAAATGGAATCAAGGATACTGGAAGTAACTCCCAGGGTTTTCCTGATCTGTCTTTATTATACTGTGGTGGCATGTGCCATATTTGCCATCTTTGAGACAGATATGGAGTTTTATGAGGATTTTCCCACAACTTTACTTTTTGCCCAGTGCATAGGCTGCTCTGCCACCATATTCTTTTTTACTGCCCATTATTTTTTCAGGCCTAAAAACCAGTTTGTTCAGATGATTATGGTTGTGATGTGTATGATCATCGGGGCTGTTTTCGGCTCATTTATAGGCTCTTTGATAGCATATAAAGAGAGCTTCTTAAATTATTTTATTGAACAGAAGGACCTTATTTTGCATAATATTTTCTACTCTGCAGCCATCGGGTCTCTGGCTGTTTATCTCTACATCTTTCACCAGAGGATTTTTACCACTGAAGCTATCATAAAGGAGGAGAAGATAAAAAGGCTCTCCATTGAAAAAAAAGTGGCTGAAACAAACCTAAAGATGTTGCAAGCCCAGATAGAACCGCATTTTCTTTTCAATACCCTGTCCAATATTCTAAGCCTTCTTGATACTGATGTTAAAAAAGGAAAGTTGATGATGTCAGATTTTATTGAATATCTGCGGGCATCTCTTTCCAAAACAAGAAGTGAAACCACAACAATCGGCCAGGAGATGGCAACGGTGAGATCTTACCTGAATATTATAAAATACAGGATGGGTGATAGGCTTGATTTTTCAATAAATATCCCCGAAAATTTAAAAGCTTATTCGTTTCCGCCCATGCTTATTCAGCCACTTGTTGAAAATGCGGTTAGGCACGGACTGGAGCCGAAAATTCCAGGCGGAGATGTGGCAATAGCAGTTTTTCAAAAGGATGATACGCTTACTGTGGAAGTTGTGGATTCCGGCCTGGGATTTGACGATAACAGCAAATGGGGGCTTGGAATTTCAAACATAAAAGAGCGTTTGATATCCATGTATGGAGATAAGGGCAAACTGGTTTTTCAGGATAATGAACCATCTGGTATAAAAGCAATTATTGAGATTCCCTATGAGAGAGATTAAGGCAATCATTGCAGATGATGAAGAGCAGCTTTGTGTATTTTTAAAAAGGCAGCTTGCCGATGCCTGGCCTGACCTTGTGATATGCGGTCAGGCGCTAAACGGTAAACAGGCATTGAAATTAATCAAGGAGCATCAGCCTGACATTGCATTCCTTGATATCAAGATGCCCGGACTTTCCGGTCTGGAAGTGGCAACCCAGGTCAGCGGCATATGCAATATTGTCTTTATTACCGCTTATGATCAATATGCCGTTGAGGCGTTTGAAAGACAGGCTCTTGATTACATCCTTAAGCCCGTGGGCTATCCAAGGCTGGAAAAGATGGTTAAGCGCTTAAAGAAGCAGATAATAACTTCATCGGAACCCGCAAAAGACATATCTGAAGTGGTGGGACGGATAATGGAAGGGCTCAAGGATAAAGAGAAACCGGAATATTTGCAGTGGCTCCGTGTGCAGAAGGGAGATAGTATCCAGCTTATACCGGTGGATGATATCTGCTATTTTAAAGCACAGGATAAGTATACGGTAGCCATGGCAAAAAAGGGAGAGTCAACCCTGAGAAAACCGATCAAGGAACTTGTTGATGAGTTGGATCCTGATAAGTTCTGGCGTATCCACCGTGGAACAATCGTTAATGTTGCCAGCATTGCAAAAGTGAGTCCCTCCTTAACCGGCAGGTTCATTATAAAATTAAAAGACCTTCCCGAAATCCTCACAGTTAGCAGGACCTACACATACCTTTTTAAACATATGTGATGCAATAAGGCTTGTTAACATTATAGATTAATTGGAGAAATGATTTGACAACGCCCAAAAGGATGTGTATTAATGCCTTAGAAATGTCCATAACTTAATAATGACCGTAGATCTATGTACAAAGGGTTGAGACAGTGGCGCAAAAAAGAAAGAAGAAAAAGAAGAAAATAAGTATTTTAAAGGAGTTTGACCAGGATATGGACAAGCTGATAGAGAGAACCAAAAGAGATATAGACAACCTCATAGTAAAAACAAAAGCCGATCTTGCCAACCTGAGAAGATGAGCTTACCTGATAATTTTTAGCCCTCTTTAGAAGCCGACCCCGATTTACAGAATAGCATTCATCCTTTCCATCTCCTTATTTTTGTCTATTACAACAATAACATCATTTGCTTCGAGTTTTTCAGATGATGTGGGATTGAATATCATCTTTCCGGATTGTTTCTTGATAGCAACAATAATTACTCCGAAATTCTGTCGCAGGTTGCTGTCAACAAGGCTTTTGCCGATCAGGTTTGAATGGGGTCCGATTTTTGCCTCCTCCATCATAAGGCCCAAATCGCTGTCCATCAAAGCAATTGATCTATAAAATCCACCACTGTTGGTTTTATCAATCAATACCTGGGTCATTCTTTTGCCGCCGATAAGATAAGGGGATACCACCCTTGAAGCGCCGGCCCTTTGCAGTTTTATCTCATTTTTATGGTCAGATGCACGTGATAGTATAAATATATCAGGCTATTTTATCTCTATGAAACATATTTCTATATTAGAAACTATCCTGTTTCTAAGTGTTATGAGTGTATTCTGTTTTTTCATAAGGCCCCCCAATATATTTTCAAGGGTGGAAGTTTGTCAATCGTAATATTTTAGATGGTATTTTATATGGATCTTGATTCAGGAAGGCGATTTGCGAAGGATAACCGGATTAAATTATTGAGGGCAACACAAGTGTGTTGCCCTCAATAAATCTGAAGGTTCTTTTTTTAATTACTATCCACAAGCTCCTTCGGAGCCACAGCTGCTGCCACAACCAGCTCCAAGGTCGATGCTTGAGGTAACTTTAAAACCCATTGGTGTAAAATCAACTTTAATGGGTTTCGCTTGTTCCATAAACTCTTTGTCAACAATGTACTTAAAATTTCCAAATTCATATACAAGATCGTTTTCTTTTAACTCATCCAGAGTCATAGCAAGGGATGGGCCACCTCAGCCGCCCGTGTTTAAAAATACCCTGATGGGCATAACATCATCTCTACCTTCCATATGGGCAGCAACCTGTTTCTGAGCTTCCTGTGTAACTTCAAGCATAATATCCTCCTTATAATAGTAAGAATGCTTTTTTTAATTTAAATTTCACAATTAGGGTAACACCGCTATAGGATTTGTCAATGGAGAAAATGATTGGCATAGATTTTTCTTGTTTAAAATAGGTTTGATGATGCTGTTTTAACCCTTTATGTAATCTGTGTATACTTTCTTGAGTTTTCGGAAAATAGTTCTTGACACTAATTTGTGTGATGTTCACGTCATTCCGGCGAAGGCCGGAATCCAGAAAAGCCCAATATAAAGAATTTGGTTCTATAATTAAAGGCCATTTGCTAATATACTGAAATTAAGCAAAAAATTGTCGAGCGAACTGGATTCCGG
>JAUXBD010000215.1 GCA_030619585.1 Desulfobacteraceae bacterium | reverse complement strand
ATCCGCATTGCTGTCAATTAAAAGCTTCAAAAATTGCGTCTCCCGGTTTCGTGCAGCCACCATCAATGGAGTTTTTCCATCTTTGTTGCCTGCGTTAATATCAGCGCGGTTTTTAATTAGAAGCTTTGCTATTTCAATAAAGTCTTTTTGTACAGCCAGCATTAATGCAGATTTTTTGTTTCTGTCGGCAAGGTTTACATCTGCTCCATGTGCCATGAGAAGCTTTAAAATATCATGATAGCCATTTCTTACAGCTATTATCAGGGCTGTTTTTCCACGCTTGTCTGCAGCATTTATATCTGCGTTATTTTCTATAAGAAGTTTAATGATTGCAAGGTCGCCCCTTCTGGTGGCCACCATTAATGCGGTTGTTCCGTACCGGCTTTTGGCATTTATGTCTGCGCCCTTTTCTATAAAAAACTTGATCTCATCTAAAGGCATATCTATCACAGCAGTCATCAGCGGCGTCTTGCCATACCTGCCCGCGACATTAATGTCTGCACCAATGTCTATAAGCAGTTTTACGCGGCTTATGTTTCCACCAGCAATTGCGTTGATAAGGGGAGTTGTCCTGTGCACATTTTTTGCATTTATATCAGCGCCGGATTCAATCAGAAGTTTTATACATGTTTTATGGTCATTATAGACAGCCACCATCAATGCTGTCCGGCCTTTTTTGTTCTTTGCCTTGATATCAGCGCCACGGTCAACAAGCAGCTTAATCATGTCCGGCATTCCCTTTCCGGCCGCCATGATCAGAGCTGTTTCTCCATTCCCGGTAACAGGATTTATTTCTGCCCCTTTGTTTATAAGGGCGTTAAGTAATTTGGGGTTTGATGATATTTCAAATAAATGGGGCATCAGTTTTCCAGGGGGTACGGGTTTAAGAGTAAATATGAAAAAAAGAATTATAGCTCCGAAAATGGGTAACAGCAGTATAAATCCTGAAAGCCAGGCATGGAAAATATGTTGAGACATCTTCAATAATTGTGAATCAACCGTTTTGTTTTCTTCACGGTTATTTTCACTCTGGTGGTTTTCCTTTTTAACAAGGCTCATGTTTGGAAATACTGCAAAAACAGAGTAAATTGGAGCTGCGATGAAACAGGCTGAGCATAATGATAAAATAAAGTCGTGATAAACAATAAGTTGAAAATACCATACAGCAAGATTGTCCGAGAAGTTTAGAAATCGGTTTAGCAGATACAAAGAGCTTGTTCGGGGAAGGAGTGTTATTGCCAAAAGCAAAGCAATTGTAAACAAAAGCGCTTCAATGGTCATGGTACGAATATTATTTCCAAAGGAAAGCCCCGGCCATTTTTCATGGTTTCTTTTGCCAAGCATCATCTTTACAGATGCAGCAATACATGAGGCAACGAAGAGAATAACAGGTAATGTGGTGATAATCTGTAATTGATTGTTTTGCATTTGACTTTATTTTTTTGTTATCTGCTTTTGTGTAGCGAACTTTGATACATACATCAAGAAAAAAATGGTCTTAATCTAAAACAGATGTGTCCTTAATAAGCTGATTTTCAAGATAAAAATTTTCTTCTAGTGTTGACAAAAACATCTTATTGCCTATACTTCCATTTATGGTTTAAAATTATAGTATTTTGAAAATAGTATTCAGGCTTACTAAACTATAAGGCTTTTTGCAAAACACATTATAGAAAGGAACGACCTATGACAAAGGTAGGATTTATAGGCTGGCGGGGTATGGTTGGATCGGTGCTCATGGACAGGATGAGGGCTGAAAATGATTTCAGCGGTTTTGAACCCCTTTTTGCATCCACCTCCCAGCAGGGGATGAAAGGTCCGGATATAGGCCCGAATATGGGCATGGACATGCCGCTTCTCCAGGACGCTTACGATATTAAAACTCTTGCATCCATGGATGTGATTGTCACCTGCCAGGGAAGCGGATATACAAAAAAGGTTTTCCCGCAGCTTCGAGCTTCAGGGTGGAAAGGTTTCTGGATAGATGCAGCATCTGCCCTTCGCATGGAAGACAATAGTATTATCGTATTGGATCCGGTCAATCGTGAGGTGATAGACCGATCTCTTGAATCCGGCATTAAGAACTTTGTGGGAGGAAACTGTACTGTAAGCCTTATGCTTATGGCTGTTGGCGGGCTTTTTCAAAAGGGTTGGATTGAATGGATCACATCCATGACCTACCAGGCAGCATCAGGCGCAGGAGCAAAAAACATGCGCGAACTTGTTTGCCAGATGGCTGAAATAGGAAAAGCCTCAAAAGACCTGATAGATGATCCTGCATCAGCTGTCCAGGACCTTGATCGCCGGGTTATTGAAACCATGTGTGGTGAGAATTTCCCTGTTGAAAATTTTGGCGTGCCCCTTGCCGGTAGTGTTATCCCATGGATCGACACCCCAATGGAAAGCGGCCAGAGCCGTGAAGAGTGGAAAGGACATGCGGAGACCAATAAAATTCTGCAAACCGGAGTGCCGATACCCATTGACGGTCTTTGTGTACGTATCGGAGCCATGCGGTGCCACAGTCAGGCTCTGACAATTAAACTCACCTCAGACATACCGGTTGACGAAATTAAGGATGCCATTGCCAAGACAAACAGCTGGGTGAAGGTCGTTGCCAACACAAAAGAGGACTCTGCAAGAGATTTAACTCCTGCAAAAGTTACAGGAAAGCTGGAGGTTCCCGTGGGAAGAATCAGAAAATTGAATATGGGCCCTGATTATCTGACGGTTTTTACTGTGGGTGATCAGCTTCTCTGGGGGGCGGCGGAACCGATAAGAAGAATGCTTAATATAGTTCTTAAATATCTTGCCTGATTTTAAGCCGGCTCTAATTGCGTGTTCAAAACAACTTATAATATCAACATTATACCTGGGTTTGGATTAGGATAAACATAGAACAAATAATAGCTTTATTATGGTCTAAATAGATGATATGGATACTGAGAAAGTTTTATTCTCGTAATAGATATCAGCAAAATATCGATTATATCATTTATGGCAAAGACCAGACTACAGACAGAATATTGTTTTCGAATCTTCCAGTCTTGTGTTTTTGTACTTGTTGCACTACTAATAATACCAGCCCTATCATTTTCAGACACCGGTTCAGGCTCTGGCAATATTTCAATCTGTTTTTACAGTTGTGAATCCAACATCAACAACTACAAGTCATTAAAAATAAATTTTGATAACTACCTTTCCAGGTTCGGTCCATATGAATTCCAGCCATTTAAAGACAAAAACACCTTTGAAGAGCAGATAGAAGATAGAACAAACTGCCTTATTATTCTTTCCAGCAGGCATTATCTAAATTTATCAAAAAACAAAACAATTCAGCCGGTTTTAGTTGGTGAAAAAAACAGCAAAAATATGCAGAAAAGAGTAGTCGTTTGCAAAGGCAGGCCGGATGATGTTAAGACCGTCCTGCAAAGCCTGTCCTCTGCAAGCAGTGCCCTGCACACCATGAGCATAGTAGATGATATATTCAAAGATGATGATATAAAAAGATCAGTTAAAATACTCTCGGTCCCAAAGGACATTGACGCCCTGATGTCCGTGGGCTTTGGAATGTCAAAATCAGCGCTTGTAACGCAAAGTTCATTTGAAAGACTGAAAATATTAAATCCCGAACTATATAAGGAGATGACGGTTCTTGCAGAAGGTAAAAAAGCATTTTTACTCATACTGGCCGTGCCTGAAAAAATTTCAAAAGGCTGCAACAGTTTGTTGAAAATAATCAAAGATATGCCCGCTGATCCCACCGGCAGCAAAGTTATTAAAATGCTTGGGGTGGACAGCTTGCAGGATATTGAATCTAAAGACAGGAAAAAACTTGAAAAAAGTGGTCAAAACTAGGGTTAGATGATGAATAAAATGAGACATATAATAACAATGTGCTTTATCTTTATTGTTATTATTCCATGTGCGGTTTTTGCCGAAGGCAAAGACGGCAATATTGAAATTCTCATGATCAATTCAGATGCTTCTGTGAGCAAGTATACTGCTGCGGGTGACGAGTTTAAAGCCACTGTCCAACACACTGTTTTTGAGATCAATTTAAACGCTTCAAAAGATATGGCTGAATATGCAAGGAGGCTCCTCGAACAAAACGCTTATGATCTTATATACTGTATCGGCACCCAGGCATATATGGTTGCTCACAAGCATGCCCGAAAAACGGATATTATCTT
>JAUXBD010000345.1 GCA_030619585.1 Desulfobacteraceae bacterium | reverse complement strand
TCTATCATTAGAAGCAGCTCAACAAGACTATCGTTTACAGGACTGCATGTGGACTGTATAACAAATATGTCCTTTGCCCTTACATTTTCCTGTATCTCAATCTGGGTCTCACCGTCACTAAAAGTTGTTACCTTTGACTCTCCAAGGGGCCTTTCAAGATAATCACTTATTTTTTGGGCCAGCTCCGGGCTTGAGTTTCCTGCAAAAAGTGAAAAACCGCTCATTTAAATTACCCTTTATTTAAAGTTAAGTGATAAAGTGGCTGGGGCGGGAGGATTCGAACCCCCGAATGCATGGACCAAAACCATGTGTCTTACCGCTTGACGACGCCCCAGTAATAAATTTCAGATTACAAAAGCCTTTCAATGCCTTTAAATAGATCTAAATTACACCATCATTTCGGCAAGATACATCTGCTCGCGTCTATATCTCGTAATACAGTGATATGCCTTTTGAGCAATATCAGAACTTAAAAAAAGACCAAACACTGTTGATCCGCTTCCTGACATAAGAGCACCCATGGCACCGTGGTATAAAAGGAGCTCTTTTGCCGATTTTATGTCAGGGTGCATATGTGCGGTTACGCTTTCCAGATCATTGCACAAATGCTCTTCAACATTAAAACCATCCTTATTAAAAGAGCTTTCAATATATTTTTTTTCACATTTTGTCAATCCCAAATTCAGTTTTCCATATACCTGTGCAGTTGAAACATGGTAACCGGGATCTATCAACAAAACATGATATGGTTTAAGTAACTTGAAATACTCAAGTTTTTCGCCAACGCCTCTGGCCAATGCCGGCTTTTGGAATATAAAAAATGGGACATCAGCCCCGATGGAAAGGCCCATATTCATAAGTTCCTGCTTTGAGAACGGTTTTCCAAAATGTCGGTTCAATCCCATGAGAACAGCGGCAGCATTGCTGCTCCCGCCACCAAGCCCACCACCAACAGGTATTTTTTTCTCTATGGTAATCCCAACCCCATCATATTTTCCAAAAGATTTATAAAAAGCTACGGCAGCCTTAAAAGCAAGGTTTGATTTATCTTCAGGCACCATTGGGTGCGCACAGGACACTGACGTTTGCTTAGTATCAAAATCAAGCATGACCGTATCCATCAGGTTGATGCGACACATCAAGGTAAAAAGGTCATGATAGCCGTCAGGCCTTTTCCCTGTGACGTGTAGAAACAAGTTTATTTTAGCTGGCGAGAAAATCTTCGTCATATTTTAGCAGCGGGGGAAAATTGCTATTTGGTTATTTTTATAACAATAAACCCCACATTTATTCTTTTTATGAACATCTGAATAGATTCGCCTTTTTTGATTTTTTGAATCGCTTCCATATATTCACTGACAGTTAATACCTTTAGATGGTTTATCTCCTTTATTATATCACCATGTAAAATTCCAGCCTGCTCACCTATGCTGCCGGGCTCGACACCATCAACAAAAACGCCTTGTGTTTCCAAAAAATTGTATCTCCGGGCCTTTTCAACTGTAAGCTGTGAAACCTGAACCCCCAGCTCGCTGGAGCGTCCTTTTTTGGAGCTTGTGACGGCAAGTTTCTTATCATCTCTTTTTGCTATATTTGCCTTAAAGACATTCTTTTTTCCGTTTCGAAGGACAACTATATTTACATTCTCTCCCACACCCACATCAGCGATTATACTGGAAAGAGCCCTGCTGTCTTTTACAGCTTTGCCGTTTACCGATATTATAATATCTTTTACTTTTATTCCTGCTTTGTCTGCAGGATCTCCCGGAAAGATTTCGGTAACAAGCGCCCCTGCCCCGTTCTCGACGCCATAGTATTCTTTTAGCTCACCGTTAAGAGACTGGATTGCCACACCAAGCCATCCCCTGGTGACCTCTCCGTCCTTTTTAAGCTGGCCTATAATTTTCTTTGCAAGATTTATAGGAATAGCAAACCCAATGCCGGTCCCCCCTGCAATAATGGCTGTATTAATTCCAACCACCTCTCCATCCATATTTAAAAGAGGACCTCCGCTGTTGCCTGGATTGATTGAAGCATCTGTCTGTATGAAATCATCATATGGGCCTGAACCTATTACCCGGCCTTTTGCACTTACAATACCTGCTGTGACCGTCTGCTCCAAGCCAAAAGGGCTACCGATTGCAACAACCCACTGCCCGACCATAAGCTCATCAGAATCTCCGGTTGCCAGATTCGGAAGATCTTTTTTTGCTTTTATCTTAATCAGTGCAATATCCGTTTTGGGATCTCTACCCACCACTGTTGCCTCAAACTCCTCTTCGTTCTTGAGCTTTACCTTTATATTGTCAGCATCTTCCACCACATGGTTGTTTGTAACGATATACCCGTCAGTATCTATTATAAAACCAGAGCCAAGGCTTCTTTGCTTATGCCCTTTTAAGGGATCTTCGCCAAAAAACCTTTCAAAGAAGTCATTAAACGGATCATCCTTACCAAAAGGGCGTTTAGAAAAATGACGATACACCCTTCCCCCACCGCTTACTGTCTTTTCCGCCCTTATATTTACAACAGCAGGGCTTGCTGACTTTGCAAGGCTGCTAAAGCTTTCAGGAATCATAAATGAATTTTTAGCCTCTGCAAAAGACTCGTATGCAGAAAAAAGGCAACCGCCTAAAAGGAAAACAGTTACAAAAAATATCCTATAAAGCAGAACAATGTTCAGCCATCGGGCGTTTAGTTTTATCTTATATCTCATAAAATCTCCCCTTTGAATTACAGAACTAAAGGCCACAAC
>JAUXBD010000252.1 GCA_030619585.1 Desulfobacteraceae bacterium | reverse complement strand
GCTAACACTTTGCCATCAGGGTGATGAAGCTGTGGAGGCAGTAAGAAGCGCTTTAAAAAAAGGCCAAACCTTTGCAATGGCATTTCTTGACGTCATTATGCCTCCCGGGCCAGATGGCGTCTGGGCTGCTGAAAATATCCGCGCGTTGGATAAGGAAATCCAAATAGTAATTGTTACTGCATATTCGGATATAAAAGTTGACGAGATAGAAAGACGTGTTCCTCCTGTCAACCGGTTGCTTTATGTCCAAAAACCATTTTTCCCATCCGAGATAAGACAATTTGCATCTACACTTGCTGCCAGATGGCAGGCAGAAAAAAAATTGATTGATATAAATCAAAATCTTGAAACCGAGTTAAATAAACGCATAGGAGAGATCCTTCAAAAGGAGTATAAGAGTGAACTTGCAGATATCACAACCGGGACACTACACAATGTCAAGAATATTCTAAACGGCATTAAAGTTTCTTCCGAATCAATTTCTAAAACATTAAATGGGGCATCTTTTAAAACCTTTAAAAGCGCAAATGAGGCCTTGAGAGAAAATATAGACAATATTTATGACTTTATCAAAAACAACCCAAAAGGCGAAAAGCTGATGCAGCTGTACCTGAAAATTGATGAAACTTTTGACAATGAAATGGAAGCATTCAGAGGTTATTTAAGGAGTATCAATGATCGTGTGGATGCAATAGAAAAAATAGTTTCGGTACAGCAGAAGTATGGTGCAAGCTCTATGGCTGAAGATCTATTCGTAAGAGATATTATTGAAGATGCTTTTATAATGCAAGCTAAGTCAATAGATGCTTATAAGATAAAAGTGGAAAAGACCATTCCGGTGGGACTGAAAATTAAAGCCTTCAAGACAAAGCTTATACATATTCTTATAAACTGTATTAAGAATGCATTAGAGGCTATGATAAAAACACCTGTTGAAGATCGTAAACTGGTGTTTTCCAGTGAGCAGGCAGAAGACGGCATTTATATTAAAGTGAAAGACACCGGATGTGGAATATCGAAAGAGAATATGAAGAAACTTTTCAGCCACGGCTTTACTACAAGAGAAGATGGGCACGGTTTTGGCCTCCACAGCTGTTCTGTGTATATGAAAGAGTTGGGTGGGGAAATTGATGTTTATAGTGCAGGAGAGGGTAAGGGTACAACTTTTACTTTGAGGTTCCCTTTTTCTGCTGAAAAAGTCAGTGCTAAATAATCACGTATAGTGAACCCTTACCTGTACAACAGGAACCGTGAACGCCTTTTTAAAAACTCTTTGAGCTCGGGCTGATATCTTGAGATAAGTTCGGTTGCTGTTTTCCCCTCGATAAAAGCTGTAAATGTCTTTTCGTTTCTAAGAAGAAGATCAAATGCTTCGAAATCCCACTTTTTAGGATATAGGGTGTATAAAACATGTCCTATTTCTAAACCTGTTCGAATAGGGTCAAATATGCTGCGGTCTTTTATGATTATGTTTACCCCATTGCATTTCCTGCCGGCAAAGATGCGGTCTGTGGGTGTGAAGGAAACAGGCACAAAGCATACACCGGGCATATCCAAACGATTTAATCGGCGTGAAAAAAAACGGCTGTCAAGCCATGGAGCGCCTATAATTTCGAATGGAGTGTCTGTTCCCCTTCCCACGGAAATATTTGTTGTTTCCAGAAGCCCAATACCGGGATACAAAAGGGCCTGGGTAACACTGCGCATGTTTGGAGACGGGTTGATCCAGGCAAGTCCGGTTGCGTCAAAAAAATCTTTTCGCTGCCAGCGTTCAACAGGGATAACCTGAAGATCAAGGTTTAACTCCCGTTCGCTTTTAAACATAAGCGCAAGCTCGCCTGCTGTCATGCCGTGGCGCACCGGAAGACTATGGAAACAGACAAATGATTCACGGCCCATATCAAGCATTGGGCCGGCCACATCACGTCCGTTGATAGGGTTGGGCCGGTCAAGAACAACGAACCTTAGTTTTTGTTTTGCGGCCACTTCCATTGCAAGGCCCATGGTTGATGCATAGGTGTAGAAACGAGTACCTATATCCTGTATGTCAAAAACCAGGGTGTCTATATCTTTAAGCATTTTATCACTAGGTTTTTTATTCTTACCGTAAAGGCTGTAAACAGGCACTTTTAGGGATTTGTGATAACTGTCTTTGATACCCTCTTTGTCAAGATCTCCGTTAGGGCCATGCTCGGGGCTGAACAGGGAAACAAGATTGACCTTATCTGCATGGAAAAGCAGCTTAGCCGTACTTTGGCCATGACGGTTTACTCCTGTGTGATTTGTAATTAGCCCAACATGGCGCCCTTCAAGTTGACGAAACCCGTCTCGCTCAAGCACGTCGATTCCAGTTAATACTGAAACTTCGTCAGGATCATTGATGGCATTCGCCGCAATTTTGCCGATATCCCCGGCAATGGCGTTGACAGATTCCTTCTGATTGATGTGAATCCGGTTGCTCAAAAAAATGACAAACAGATCGAGCTCAGGGTCTATCCACAGAGAGGTCCCTGTAAACCCACTGTGTCCGAAGGCCCGGGGTGAAAATGTGTCGCCGCGGTTACCCGAAAAATCAGTTAGCACATCCCATCCCAGGCCCCTAAATCCCTCCGTAACCGGATATCCTTTTATCATGGCGGCCACTGTTTCAACTTCAAGGATACGGATACCCCGATATTGGCCTTTTCCCATAAGCATTTGGGCAAAAACCGACAAATCATCTGCTGTTGAGAAAAGCCCCGAATGGCCTGCCACACCGCCGAGAAGATATGCCCTGGGGTCGTGAACTTCACCTGTTATCCACCTTTTTTTCCGTTTTAGTGTCACCGCTGCTTTTTCCCTAAGGGATGATTCAGGAAGAAATCCTGTGTTCAACATATTTAGAGGACGAAAAATATTTTCCCTTGAAAATGTATCAAGATCCATGCCTGATACTCTTTTGACCAGCTTTCCAAGAACAATAAAACCCACGTCCGAGTAAACAAACTTTTCACCGGGATCGGAAACCGGCTTAAGATTACAGATGTTCTTCCATGCTTTTTTGGGCCCGCCTTTATAGTGGACAATCGGGTTGTCCGGGATAAGGCCACCTTGATGTGTAAGAAGTTGAAAGACAGTTATATCTTTTTTCCCGTTTTTCCCAAACTCGGGAAGATACTTTGCCACCCGATCTTCAAGTCTGATCTTGCCTCGCTGGGAAAGAATCATGATGGATGTTGCAGTGACAATGGGCTTTGTCAAAGAGGACAGATCAAACAAAGTATCGGCTGTCATGGGTTTCTTGGAGGGCTTGACCTGTCTGTATCCATATGCCTTTTTAAAGGCGATCTTCCCGGACCTGCCCACCAGAACAACACAGCCGGGCATCTGCTTTTCCTTAAGCCCCTTGCTTACAACCTGATCAATTTTTCTTAAATGCTGTATGCTCATACCTACTGCTTCCGGTAGAACTTTGGGCAGTTGGCCCTGGTCTTTTGACCATGCCGGTATTGCTTGTATATTAAAGAGCCATAAGAACAGCAGACATTTTATCGGTAAAAATCTATCAGGTTTTGTCATTGAATGCTCCGCTAAAAAATACGCTCAAACTGATTTCATAGAGTTATGGTTTATTGAAAGGCTTTTCCTTTATTAACTCTTTTTATTCTGAATAGCTTTCACCAAACAGCCTCTTTTTTATGCCGGATATTATCGTCATGACATCTTCTAATACCATCAGAGGCGATTTGCTCTTC
>JAUXBD010000137.1 GCA_030619585.1 Desulfobacteraceae bacterium | reverse complement strand
TAAACTTTGTAAGCCGCAAAAAGGCCTCCGGAAAAAGCCTTAAGCAGATTCAAAAAGAGGGTTTTCCTTCTAAATACGATGATTGGGGCGAAGCCTATACAGATGCAAAAACTTGGATAGAGAATATTTACTTGGGGCTGGGCCAGGTTAAGCTATGCCAGCTTCCTGAAAATTTAAAGCAGATCCAAGCTAAAGCTGGAAAAACCTATCTCAATGAGAAAGGATTCTGGGAAGCAGAGTTTAAGGAAGGACATGTTATGGTTTATATTCCGGCCGGAGAATTCAAAATGGGCTCAAAAGACGGCTTGTCAGGGGAAAAACCTGTCCATAAAGTTTATCTTGATGGCTATTGGATGGGCAAGCATCCGGTCACAAAGGGGCAGTTTGAAAACTTTGTAAAGGATACAGGTTATGTGACTGATGCTGAAAAGGGGCAGGGTTCCTGGCAGTACTGGAAAGGCGAGTGGATAGTTAGGCTGGATGGGAGCTGGGAGAACACCTATTTCAAACAGGGAAAGGACCATCCCGTAGTTAGTATAAGCTGGAATGATGGATATGGCAGGAAATGTGTGGGAATGGTGTTATGATGTCTTTCAGGATGACTATTATTCCATCTCTGCATACCGTAATCCTTCCGGTCCGCCTGATGCCGGCAAAAAAGACCAGGCCCGGGCAAACCGGGGAGGAGGGAGTTGGACCGACCGCTCAGGCCATATAACACCTGAAGGAGGCCATAACCTGCGTTCAGCAGCCCGCACCGGGGACGAACAGAACAGCAGTGATGACCACATGGGTTTTCGAGTGGCTATATGCAATTAAAAGATTCTTTTTACCGCCTCAGGCAGAGGCTTGATTTTTCCGGTTGAATAATCATAACAGACCATGCCGGTCTCAGTAAGAGCGATATTCTGGCTGTCTGCAGGTCGGCTTATCCGGAAAAACAGGCGGAATCCGCTGCGGGTGGGTTCGCCAGCTGCAACCTCAAACTTTAAAGTATCTCCGGCATATGCCTCGCCCTGAAACATAAGGACTGCATCAGCCATAATAAGAGAAACACTGCCGCAGTCTATCTCAGTAAAATCAAAATCTGCCAGAAAAGCTGCGCGGGCCTCATGAACAAGAGCTAAGAGCTTGTCATTTACCAGGTAAATAAAAAATAGAAAAAAATAGGGACACATCCTATTTTAAATGCTTTCGTGGTCTTCCCTTTGGCCTAGGGTTAATGACAATCCCGAGTATCTCAACTATTTTTTCCGTTAATTTTTCCGACCCGATCTGAAGATATCAGCCATTCCGATCATGGATAGGCTGGGTCTCGGGAGCAGCCTGGGCTGGCGTCATGAGTCCATCACAAATGCCACCGCCTCACTTACTGTTCCTTGAAAAGATTTGAAGGTGATCTGATTTCTATCCAAAGCCTCTTCCATCTTGGATCCCACCATTCCCGCGACGAAAACCGTAGCGCCCTTCTCCGCGATGAAATCTGCACAGCTGACGCCGGCGCTGCCGACTTGTTCCCAATAAGGATTTTCACATACCTCCAACAGGTCCCCTTTCTCATCGAAGAACTGCAGATATCGTCCGCGCGCCCCTTTGTTCACAACCTGGGCCTCAAGCGTCTCCCCGTCACAGGCAACTGCGATCTTAAGCGCCGGCACTCCAGCCGCCCCTGAAGAAGGTACCGCTGCAGACGCGATCAGCAGGAGAACCCCACACAGAATCATTATTCTATTCATGATGACTCCTTATACAGCATGACTTATGTTTAACGCTTTAATGCTAGGCCAATCGCCAGACAATGTCAAAGTATACCCATAGACCTGGAATTCCGTCAATCCTTCTTGATAATGATATGGGGCCGTTTCTTTTTCACATGAAAAACTCCCCTGTATCCGGAGTATTTATTACCCTGGGTGTACACCTTGATGCAAAGATTGTTTTGACGATAGAAAGTTGGTTTTTTTATTCATGACAATCTCCGCTCAATTTCAGCAAATTTTCACCCTTTACGCTACCGCATCAACAATACTACCTAGAAAAAACATATACTGTCAACAAGAAGTCCTCATGAAATAGAGAATTTCATAGAATTGGCCTGTAAAAAGCCAATATTGAAAGGGTTTTACCCCTAACTGCTGAAAATGCAGTGAAATACCACAGCTTCACCTGCCGCGCTTATCATCTACGGCAACCTCGATTCGTGAATTATCCAGGTGAAACTTGTATCTTTAAAGAGAGTTTTAAGTGATTGGATTTTGCAGATGCGCAGAGATTGCTTTATGGGGCCTCTGCTTACCTGGTATATCAATTGTTTTAATCTCAAAGATTTTAAAATATTTGGAAAAAAGATCGTTCAATTCCTCTTCAGAAGAGAAGTAGAGGCGAGTACCCAGGGGTGTATCGCGATATTTTCCCTGACCGCCGAAAGCCGTGTTTTTTTCACTAAAGCAGACGGAAAGATAAATGCCACCGGGATTCAGTAATTTTTTAACATTTTTTATATACCTTACTCTGTTTTTTGGATATATGTGGTGTAACAATTCCCAGTCATAGATAAAATCGAATTGATCCTTTAGAGAGGTTATATCTTCTGTTACATCCTCCCGGACAAACGTACAGCTCAGCTTTTTTTTCCGTGACAGATCTCTGGCAATTTTCAAGGCAGATTCTGAAAAATCGGCACCCACGGCCTTAAAACCCTTTGAAGCGAGATACATTATATAATTACCAGTACCACATCCCAGCTCCAGGATTTTATCCGGCTGACTCAGGTGATCCTCAAAAAATGTTTTTAAATATGCCGGCGGAGATTTAGAGTGCCAGGGTATTTTTTCGAGCGGAGTGGAGCTGTATATCTGCTCCAGCAGTTTTTTAGTCATTGCCAGGTCTCTTTGAGATAGCAAAGAGGCTTGCTATCTCATCCTTTATAATATCCATTTATCTGAGTAAGGCAAATATTTAGTTCTTATCTTTTTGGTTTTCAACGAGTGAACACTTGCTCTCAAGATCACGAATTATTAAAATTGCTTTCTCTGAACATTAAGGTGCGTTTCCATCCCGAACAGCAGCTTTATTATATAGAGTGGCAAATTGAAAAGGATTTCGAACCACTTCGATCAGATCCTGGTTGTCGAAGTGCTCCAGAATAATATTTGTCATAAAAAAACCATCTTCAAATTCTTTCCGAAGGACATTGTGACCAGGAGTATCAAAAAGCTTTTTCCCAAGAATCTCATCAGCAAATACCTTGGGTTCTTTACCTTTTTTGCAACCATTTTTATATTTTCAAGTGATATAATTAGAAGTGATGGTCAGAGTGTGTAAACAATTGAGCCCCTGGCTGAATTGTAGAAAGCGGATATATAAAGAAATGCATTATCGGAGTGAATTTGCCCTCAGACGTTGAATTGATGTTAAAAGTACATGAAGGGCAGACAGATAAACTGGCTCTTCTCTTTGAGAGGTATAATATGCCGCTGTTTTCCTATTTTTACCGCTATTGCGGCAGGCAGGACGTTAGTGAGGATCTGGTGCAGAATGTCTTTTACCGCATACTCAAGTACAGAAAGAATTATAACGGCTCCGGCAAATTCACGACCTGGATGTACAAGATCGCGCATAACCTGGCCATTGATTATTACAGGAAGCATGGCCGCTATCTGTACCATGATGTTGATAGATTGGTCGATGAATATGAAGATATGGCAGATAAGACGTTAATCAAAAAAGAAGAGATACGGCTTCTGCAGCAGGCGCTGGATCAATTGAAACCGCATGAAAGGGAGGTATTGATCCTGTCAAAGTATCAAGGTTTGACCTATAAAGAGATAGGCAGTATATTAAACAGCCCTGAAGGGACAATCAAAGCACGTGTGTTCAGGGCCATACAATCATTAAAAAAAATTTATGGTGTATTGGAGAGGTGAGTGTTATGGAAAAGTATCCCATGGAAGCACTGATAATGGACTACTGGGATGAGAATACCAGTCCGGATAATAAAAAAGAGATCGAAAAACAATTGCTGGAAGCGGGTTATTCCAAAGAAGAACTTCTGAATCTAAAAGCATTCTATTCTTCTCTTGATGACGTCCGGATACCCGAGCCTCGTGACCGGATGACTGAATCTTTCTACAAAATGCTGACGTCTGAACAATCCTCAACCAGAGATAAAACTGCTCCGACCCAACGGCTCCTCACCTGGTGGCAGCAGGCTGAAAAAAGACTGGTTCCGAAACTGGGTTATGCATTTGCCCTTGTTATTTTGGGCTGGGCTTTGGGAACCTGGGTAACACCGGATGTTCGCTACAAAAACCGTATTTCAGAGATGACGGGTGAGATCACAGAAATGAAAGAGATGGTGATGCTGAACCTGTTAAAACAGACCTCGCCATCAAAACGAATGAAAGCTCTTAATCTTGTCGATGATTGGAATGAAGTGGACACTGAGGTTGTCAGGGCGCTGATGCAGACATTGAATTATGACCCCAATGTGAATGTGAGGCTGGTCACGGTGGCAACTTTGGCCCAATTTACAGCCAATCCGGCGGTGCGGGAGGGGTTGATCCGCTCCATCAACCGGCAGCAGTCACCCCTGGTTCAGCTGGCCCTGGCAGACCTGATGGTCTCGCTGAATGAATCAGAGTCAGTGCCACAATTCCAACGCTTATTAGAAAAAAAGGATTTGAACTATGAGGTTCGTAAAAGGATCAATGAAGTTATCAGAATGCTTTAAATACAGTTTTCTCCGCTTTGCCTGTCTGTTTTTTTTGCTGTTTGTCCTCTATCCAAAAGTTGGTGTTGCTCAAACAGGCAAGAAAGAGCGGGCAAGAGTCGAGCTCTCGCAGCCCGGAAGGCCGGGCCTTTTACGGGTGAACCATTATAAAGGGTCTATCCGTGTAAATGGATATAAAGGCAATGCTGTCATTGTGAAAGCAGGCTATAGAGTGGATAAGGCCGGCCGGGGCAGGCAGCGGATTACAGATTCTTCCCTTGAACTGAGTGTTGTAGAACAGAATAATGAAGTTACGGTTCATACTGATTCTTATCGGCGGACCGTTGATCTTGAAATTCTTGTGCCCCTTGAATTTTCCTTAAACCTGCAAACGTATGATAATGGAGAAATTGAAGTGATAGATGTGAAGGGGGAAATAGAAGTTAACAATACCAACGGACCGATCCGGCTGCTGCAGGTGTCAGGTTATGCTATCTGCTCAACCGTGGATGGTGATATCTTAATAAAATTTAAGGAGATCACTCCGGAGATGCCTATGGCGTTTACATCCATCGAAGGGAATATTGATCTGACATTACCTCCTTCTCAAAGTGTTTCGCTTAAAATGAAGACAGATCACGGTGACATCTATTCATATGAGGGACTTGAAGTTGTCCGAGGCAATTGGTCC
>JAUXBD010000284.1 GCA_030619585.1 Desulfobacteraceae bacterium | reverse complement strand
TGTATTAATTTGCTGTAATTGATATTGTTCATCTTTGCAGCAGCATTGATCCTGGCGATCCAGAGCCTTCTGAAATCCCTTTTTCTTACTCTCCTGTCTCTATAAGCATACATGAGTGCCTTGTCCACAGCGCCTGCTGCAGTACGGAAAAGCTTACTACGGCCGCCTCGAAACCCTTTAGCCAGCTTTAAAATCTTTTTCCTGCGTCTTCTGGCTTTATATCCTCTTTTTACTCTCATATTTTTTTAATCTCCTTATAAATTCGCATAGCGCATGGAGCATAGTGCGTGGCGAGAACCGTTTTGTACCATGCACTATGATCTATTACGAATTTGCGATCTCCTAACCGTTTGGAAGGAGCAGTTTTATCTCTCTTACATTGGTTTTATCGACAATATGGTCTTTCCTCAGATTTCTCTTACGTTTTGTTGTCTTTTTCGTCAATATGTGGCTTGCATGGGACTTTCTGTAAACCAGTTTGCCGGAACCTGTTTTCTTGAAACGTTTTGCTGCAGATCTATTTGTTTTTATCTTTGGCATTTTTATATTTGCTCCTTGTTAAAGATTTCGTACAAACACTTATGGCGTGGACGCTATATTAAAAAAGCCCACGCCATCTTGTATTAATAGCAAATTCAAGCAGTTGATTCATAACCTGCCGACTAAAGTTTTCTAATCTAACAGGAGAGTGTAAGAAGTTCAAGAAAAAAATTCAGGCCAAGAATAAAAACTCGGATAAACAAAACTATTTAGGTGCAAGCATCATCACCATAGTCCTGCCTTCAAATTTAGGCCTTTGCTCAACAACTGCCAGTTCCTCTGTTTCAACTGCTATTTTATCCAAAAGCTCCCTGCCGCGTTGGGAAAGTGTTATTTCACGGCCCCTGAAAACAACAGTAACTTTGACCTTATCCTTCTTTGTTAAAAACTTTTTTATGTGACCCAGTTTGGTATTAAGATCGTGGTCGCCGGTTTTGGGACGGACCTTTATCTCTTTTACCTGAAAAGTGCTCTGCTTTTTTTTGGCCTCATGCTGTTTTTTTGTCTGTTCATATTTATACCGCCCATAATCCATTATTTTACAAACAGGCGGTTTTGCCGTGGGTGACACCTCAACCAGGTCCAGGCCAAAATCCCCGGCAACAGCTAAAGCTTTGTGAATTGCAAGAACGCCTAACTGATTGGCGTCAGGATCTATTACCCTTACTTCTTTTGCTCTTATATCTCTATTAATGTTTACCCGTGGACCGTGACTTTTTAGTTTTTTCTGCATCTAACTCCTGCGGTATGTTTGTCGATCATTGTTGATGTAAAATAAAGCATGAAGTTTTCCCTGCCCTTAAAAACAAGCAGCGTAAAAAACCGTTAAGGCCCGAATGTATACAGTAACATAAGGAAATGCAAGAAAAAAACATAACCGAATCCTATTTTCAGTCTCAGACAAAGACCGATTTTGTGCCTGAACGGAAAGTCCTTTTCAGGTAAAATCCGAATGTCGAAGCACTAAATAATAAATTTGCATTACAACATCAAGAATCACGAAAGCTTGAGGGTGTGTCTTGCCAGGAGACTATCTTTCAAGTAAACGTTGTTTGAATTCCCAAAAAAGGTTTTAAACAAAGAGACGCTTTCACTTCGCAAAACACCAGGAACAATGGATATCTTACGCTCTTTGTACAGGGGAGTTAGCTTTGTAAGATCACAGCTTGTCCCTCCCCCCATAATATCTTCATACGCAAAAACAATTGTTTCTATGCCTGAAAGCAGAATCGCGCTAAAACACATTAGACATGGCTCCAGAGTCGTGAAAATGGTTGTTTTTTGCGGGTCGATCTTTTTTGTCATTTGGGAAAACTCTTTTAAAGCCAACATCTCTGCATGATCCACCTCATTTGCATCAATCCCCTTTGTCCCTGTGCGGGCACTGGTAATAAGAAGATCATCTTCATGGGTTATCACACACCCCACGGGGAATTCATTATTTAAAAGAGCTACTTTTGCATGGTCAAGTGCTATCTTCATGAACCGTTCATACGTCATCATTATCTCCTTTTATAACCTTTCTGTAGCGTCATCACAGGGACAGGTTCCTTCAACTTCAAAAGTATATAGGATTCTTGACTCCATCTTAGCTTGCCTTGATGAAACAGGATCAAAAGAGGTCCCATCTGTAATTTCCGTAAGATCATGTTTTGAAGGTATGGATAAAAGGCCTTCGGAAAAAACCTTACCGGATGCCCCTTCAAGGGTCCGGGCATCTTCACCATTTGTAACCACAACAAACGGTACCTGATAAGGCTCTATAAGCCTTGAAGCAGCCAAAGATGGGCGCTGTCTTGTAACAATTGATCCGGGACCGTATCTTACAATCATGCAGACCTTTGAACCAAGGGTGACCACAAGGTCAACCTTTACAACAGCCTTCTTATCCCCGGCTTTTACGTAAAGCTTTGAGCGTGGGGTGATCTCCTCTTTATAATAACCTTTCTTGTTAACAAGCAGGCGGGCCAATTTCTGCCTGTATTGTTCGTCATGGTTGTCTTGTATTGTTTCCCCGGTGATAAAATCAACCAGGTTGCCAAGAACAAGGTGATGTCCGTTCATGATAACAATTTAAGAGATGTGCAAACTAATGTAAAGAATCAAATACCTCTTTACAATTAATAGTGGTTGATTTAGTTAAATTAGTTGAATCGGTTAGATTGGTTGGGTTGGTTTAATTGGTTGGACTGGTTAAATTTTTTAGAAACGGGTTGTATTTACCATGTCAATTCGGGAAGATTTTGAAAAACGTGAAAAAGATTTTATGTCCCCTTTTGGATGTTTAAGTTCCAGATCAAAGGGTCGTATGAGCACTGAAGAACCCTGCCCCATAAGAACGGAATTTCAAAAAGACAGGGACCGCATTGTATACTCAAATGCATTCAGGGCGCTAAAACACAAGACCCAGGTTTTTCTTGCCCCAATTGGAGATCAATACAGAACCCGCCTGACGCACACGCTGGAGGTTGCCCAGATGGCAAGAACAATTGCCAGGGCCATGCGCCTTAATGAAGACCTAACAGAAGCTATTGCCCTTGGCCACGACCTTGGGCATACACCTTTTGGGCACAGCGGAGAAACTACTCTTAGGGAGATATATTCCAAAAGTTTTTCACATCAAAAACAGAGCCTGCGTGTTGTGGACAGCCTGGAGAGAGACGGCCGGGGACTTAATCTTACCCGGGAGGTGCGGAACGGAATTCTTAAACACTCCAAGGGATATGGAAATATCATTCCTGAAGATCCCTGTGATGAGGCATTCACTATTGAGGGAAGGGTGGTCAGGATTGCCGATATCATGGGGTATCT
>JAUXBD010000275.1 GCA_030619585.1 Desulfobacteraceae bacterium | reverse complement strand
TTGGTCTGGGATATGTTGGTCTTCCGCTGGCTGTTCATCTTTCAAAACACTTTGAAGTAGTTGGCTATGATCTAAAGTCTGATAGAATTAAAGAACTTAAATCAGGTCATGATCGAACGCTGGAGGTTTCTGCAGAAGATTTGAGTAAAGCTGAAATATTTTTCACCAGCAATCCAAAAACCCTGTCATCATGCAGCCTTATTATTGTTGCCGTGCCTACACCGATTGACGAGCATAGAATTCCGGATTTAGGGCCTTTGATTGGAGCTTCAAAAGAGGTCGGGGAAAATATGATTAAAGGATCATGCATTGTTTTTGAATCCACGGTTTATCCCGGCGCTACGGAAGAAGTCTGTGTCCCCATCCTGGAGCGGGAATCAGGCTTTATACTTGGAAGAGATTTTACAGTTGGTTATTCTCCGGAAAGAATAAATCCCGGTGACAAGGAGCACACTCTTGAAAGTATAGTTAAAGTGGTTTCAGGCTCGGATGAAGAAACAGCGGATCTTTTGTCTGATGTCTATGGTACGGTGGTTAAGGCGGGAATCCACAGGGTTTTTTCTATAAAAGTAGCAGAAGCAGCCAAAGTTATTGAGAATACGCAGAGAGATTTAAACATAGCGCTTATGAATGAACTTTCCATGATTTTTAATAAAATTGGGATAGATACATTAGAAGTCCTTAAAGCTGCAGGAACAAAATGGAACTTTCTTCCTTTCAGGCCAGGCCTGGTTGGTGGACACTGCATAGGTGTTGATCCATATTATTTAACTTTCAAGGCCGAATCTTTAGGATACCGTCCCGAAATGATATTAGCTGGTAGAAGAATTAATGATAATATGGGTAAATATGTTGCGGAACAGGCCGTAAAGTTGCTCATTAAAGCGGGCAAGCAAGTGCGTGGTGCAAAAATTGCGGTACTGGGGCTCACCTTTAAGGAAGATGTGCCTGATTTGAGAAATACCAAGGTAATTACAATCATAAACGAGCTTAAGGATTATGGGATAGAAGTTTATGTACATGACCCGCTGGCAGAAGCAAGCGAAGCCAAAATGTATTACGATCTTGAACTGCAGCAGGATATTCAAGGGCTTGCAGGGGTTGATGGAGTTATTGTGGCTGTTATTCATAAATTATACAGGGAGCTTGGTCTTTCAAAAATTGCGGGTTTGTGCACAAATGGGTTGCCGCTTGTAATGGATTTAAAGGGCACCTTCAGCATCGCTGAAGCAAATAAGCTTGGTATTACATACTGGAGATTGTAACCCAAAATGAGCATATATAAGCTGAAAGAGCAGAGTGACCTCTTCTGACACAGTTATACCTCCCCTTGTTTCCAATCTTGGTGTATGGAAATTATAGCCCGCCCATCTTCATGCCGTTGTTATGATTTGTGTTATTTTCTTGACAAAAAACATAACAAATAATATGGCTGTTTTGTAAACTTTAAACAACATATTAGGCGACAAAATGGAAAAATACAAACACATATCATTCCGCAGAGAATGGAATATCGATACTGATTGTGCATATATGTTAGGGGAATGTGAGGCGTATGTTAAGGCCCTTACAGACATTCCGTTAAAACCAGAGGATAGAAACAAGCTCCTTCGTGTTTCCCTGATAAAAGGTGCCCAAGCAACCACAGCAATTGAAGGGAATACACTTAGCCAAGAGGAAATTGAAAAACTGGATGAAGGGTGGCGGTTGCCTCCAAGCAAAGAATACCTTGAAATTGAAGTAAAGAATATCCTTGAAGCTTTTAACACTCTGCTACACAAAATAGTTGTTGAAAATAAGGACAGCATAATTAATCCGGAACTCATTAAAGAGTTTCACCGCATGATTGGAAAAAATCTTGGCAAGCACCTTGACGCAATCCCAGGTAAATTTAGAGATGACAATAGAGTTGTCGGCAAATACTTGACTCCTGATTATAAATATGTCCCTGATTTAGTTGATCGACTCTGCTCGTGGCTAAGACAAGAGTTTCATTATGATGATGGGCAAAATTTTTCAACATCGGTAATTCAGGCAATTATTACTCATGGTTATATTGAGTGGATACACCCATTTGGTGACGGCAATGGTAGAACTGGACGTCTTCTTGAATTTTATATTCTATTGCGTGCTGGACTACCAAGTATAGTTTCCCATATTTTATCAAATTTCTATAACCAAACAAGACCGGAATACTATAGGCAATTGGACCAAGCTAGAAAAAAAAGAGACTTAACGAATTTTTTAAAATATGCTGTTCAAGGTTTTCGCGATGGTCTTAAAGAAAATTTATATGTTATTCAGGAAAGTCAATTCTCTATATTTTGGCATTATTATATTTATGAAGCATTTGCTAATGTGAAATATACCAAAAAAGCAGCTTTCAAAAGAAAACGCGAATTAATCCTGCAAATGCCACTTTATAATGAATACGATGTTGATGAGATAGTGTTGTTAACACCTGATATTGCAAAAAAATATGCCACCGTAAATAGAGCAACCGTTTTAAGAGATTTAAAAGAACTACAAGAGCTTAGGCTAATAGTTAAAATCGGTAGAAAATATAAAGCTAACACTGGAATACTAAGAGCGTTAATGCCAAGTAAAAAGTCATAACAAGTAATTATATGATTTTCCGTTTAAATATCACACATGAAAAATGTTAACAATAAAAATGCAATTTTGTATGTTTTATTGAATTGTTTAACACGCAATTGACCCCGATCCCTGATCCCTGATCCCTGAACCCTGCTTTATGATGGAATACGCACGATCTGTGATGCAGGGACAAGTTGAACTTTTGTTTGCAGTTCGGGAAGTAATTCGCGAAGAATGTTATATGTAATTACATGTGGATGCGCTATGCCAATTGCTTCACCATGCTTGTCAGCAATACGGATAAGCAGTTTTATTTGTTTTCTGATAAAATCAGGTTCCTGAATATGATCAATAAATACATCTCGTTGAGCGAATGGAAGCTGCAAAAGGCGGGCGGATGGTTTGCATAGACTTTCCGATGTTGTAAGGCTGTCAATGAAAAACAGGTTTCTTTTTTTCAGGATAGAAAATATTTGATACATTTGAGTTGAGCTGGTGGTCATTTTTGACCCCATGTGGTTGTTGACTCCTTTGATAAAGGGAATGGCTTCCAGATTTTTATTGAGCTGTATTATAAGCTCATCAGGAGACATCGAAGTAAGAAGCGTCCCTGGGCCTGAATTGACCGAGGGGTATTCAAGTGGTTCCAGGGGAAGATGAAGCATGATTTCAAAACCTTTTTCATGGGCTTTCCTGGCAATTTTGTCTTGAAATAAGCTGTGAGGCAGTAAAGAAAAAGTTAGGACGGCATCCAGATTTAAAAATTTTTCTGCTATTTTTCTATCATATCCTATATCATCAATAATGATTGCCACCTTCGGCAATTTTTTCCTTAATGTCGGCTCTGGTTTAGCTATTGATTTTTTATAATGTATTTCCTTTTCCGGATAGATTTCGTAAACAGGTAGTTTATG
>JAUXBD010000069.1 GCA_030619585.1 Desulfobacteraceae bacterium | reverse complement strand
TATCCCTTCCTCGCTTCACTTTCTTCTATTACTTTGGTCAATGCTCTGGGAATCTGCCGGATAATATCCGTTACCTGACTGGCAGGTGTGGGCTTAGCATAGTATCCAGCCAGACGATTAACCTCACAGGCAATAATGGCGGCCTCTTTTACCTCAATGCCTGATCCTATAAGTGCTGTAACAATACCTGTCACCGTATCGCCCGTGCCGCCTATAGCCTCCATGGTTTCCACAACCGTGTGATCAATAATGGCTAAAATCCCTTGCTGGCTGGCCACATGATCCGGCTGCCCCTTGACCAGAAGATAGCCCGCAGCGTTTTTATACTCATAAGCACGATCAATCAGTTCGGGTATCTGATTATCTTCATGCAGAATAAAACCGCGGGTATAAAATGGATGTGGCGCTTCATCATCTGCCAGAAAAGCGAGTTCTCCAACGTCAGGCGTAAAAAGATCGTATTCTAAAGCTTGCCCGCTCATTTTGGCGGCATACATAAAACCAGCATCTGCAATCAATATCGGTTTAGTTGGTTGTGTCGGTTGAAACGGCTTCTAATAATGTATTGCAAGCCATACAGTTTCTATATAAGGGTCGCTCCATTCCACCCTGTGTTTTTTATGTGCAGGGATGTTTATCCAGTCACCGGGCGTTAATGTGACAGGCTTGGTATCATCTTGAAAAAGCAGCTTCGCACAGCCTTTGAGAAGAATTACCCATTCGTTTTTTTCCTGATCATACCAGAAGCCCTTGGTAGAGAAATGGCCTTTTGATACAATCCGCTCTATCTGGAAGTTTTTATTCTTGAAGATATCCTGGAAAAATTCATCATGTAAACTTTCGGGAATATCTGAAAATATGTTCTGTATATCAACCATTTTTTGTCACTTATCAATAGAATTCATACGATTGTGAAGAGAAAATTTTACTCTTAATTTTCTCAATAGTTGCCATATCAGCTTTAAAAGGGATGGTAGGGGCATTGGGAGTCGCAAGTTTATTACTTTGCATAAAAGGCGTGTCCTTGATTTTCATATTATAAGCCATGACCATGAGGGCTTCGAGATTCACAACATCTTCAATGTTATAGGCAAGCAAAGTCTCTAAAGCCTTTTGGTTACTGTTTTGAAGATAATCATCCCAGAGAAGTACGGCAAAATATCCGTCCACACCATCTAAACCTCCCCTGTCAATCCCAAGCTGTTTCTCGCATCCTTTTAAACCACCGGAATATCCCAGACTTTTCAGTACATACCTGAGATCTATATGGGCGTGGTTAAGCTTGATCTCAAAATAGCTCTCGATGAAGGGTACATCAAAACTTTTACCATTATATGTGACAAGCACTTTGTATTTTTTGATGTCATCGGGAAAATCATCAAGATTATCCCCCTGAACATAGTAAAATGTTGATTTGCCGTTATAAAACGCTATGGTTGTAATCTCAGAGCAATATGCTTCAAGACCGGTTGTCTCAATATCAATATAAGCAGTGGAGCTTCTGAACTCAGGGAAAAAACGCCAGTGGAGATTTGATGGTAACAGATCTGAGAAATAATTAGGGTCGCTGTCTTCAAGATACTTTGAGGACTCTTGAATATATTGAGTCATGATTTCTATTCTTTTCATAGAAAGCTTTGGAGAAAAGGGTTCTTTAAATCTATTCCAGTGTGTGAGGCCGGAGCTCCATAATTGTTTTTCGGTGTTGCTTCCAATGCCGGGAATGTGATGAAATGTGTTTTTAAGCATCTATGGTCCTTTTATCTGTGTAATTTGGTTGAATCTAATACCAGATATCATGGCCAAATGGAATATGTTTTATTTCCTGCCTCTATCCACATTTCTCAAAGAGAGAAGAACCCACTTCAATAGAGGCATTGTTTGGCATTTCTAACCGGATCATGACTGCTTCAAAATAGCAAATGATTGATTGATATTGTCCACACAATGTCTTACATTTCGATTATGAATAAAGAAGATCCTCGCAATCTTTCATTAAATATCGGCGATGCAGATATTGAATACCTTCTATATGACAACGGCGGTACTGACATGATTTTCCTGCATGCCACAGGATTTTTACCGTGGTTGTGGCATCCGATTGCAAGAAAGTTCTCCGGATCTTATCGGATAATCGCACCTTATTTTTGTAATCACCGCATGGTAGATCCTGAAAATGGCGGGATAAGCTGGGTAAAACTTGCCGATGATTTTAAGATGATGTGCGAAAAGCTTGAGGTTGAAAGACCTTTTCTTGTGGGACATTCAATGGGAGCCACAATTTTAACAATTGCGGCAGCCACCCTTGGCATTAATCCTGAGGGCATGATCCTTTTTGAACCTATTTTTTTGCCCCAGGAGATTTGTGGAATTGATATCAGCGTTGAACAGCATCCTTTAGCGTCAAAGTCTATTAATCGGCGTAATTTCTGGGAAGATAGATTAGAAGCCCTGAATTATTTGAGATCCAATGCACTTTTTAAAACATGGGATGATGAAATGATTGATCTTTATGTTGAATACGGCATGAGAAATTGTGAAAACAGCGGGCTGAAGCTTGCATGTTCGCCTGAAAATGAGGCAGCACTGTTTCTGGGATCAAGGCATTATAACCCATGGAAGGTTATGCATAGTGTGTCATGCCCTGTGCTGGTGGTTTCCGGGGGGAAAAGTAATATGAAAGAGACTATTGAGTTTGAAAAGGCGGCATCCATGTTTCCCAATGGCAGCTATCTTTATATTAAAGATGCAGGCCATCTGATTCCAATGGAAAGGCCGGAAGCGACGGTTAAGATAATTGCCGATTTTTTGGGCAGAACATAACTTTATATATAAGAACTCCATTATATTTATTCAAGCAATGAGCATAAAGCCTTTTTAGCCTTTCCCTGTCTGTGTTTAATGTTTTTCTATAATACAGGGGGTTGACAATTTAATATTTGCTCTAATTTTATTGTATAATTTATGTTTTGATGGGTTGAAAAAGGCCGTTAAAATTAATAAGGCTCAATAAATTTTTTGTCTGTAATTTAGTTTAAGAAATATGTGAATAATACAATCGAAACAAAGGAGAGAACATGGAAGGGAAGAAATCAACACGCAAATTTAAAACCGAAATTCAGCAGCTTTTAAACATTATTATAAATTCTCTTTACTCAAACAAAGAGATCTTTTTAAGAGAGCTGATATCAAACGCTTCAGATGCCATCGACAAGCTGAGATTTAAAGTACAGACAGATACTGAACTCATACCAAGTGACACTGAGTTTAAAATCAGACTTACCCCTGACAGGGATAAACAAACCTTTGAAATATCTGATAACGGTATAGGCATGACCTATGACGAGGTGCTTGACAACATAGGCACCATTGCAAAAAGCGGTACTGCCGCATTTCTTGAAGCAATGGAAAAGTCAAAAAATGAGTCAGCAATAACGCCGGAATTGATAGGCCAGTTTGGGGTTGGGTTTTACAGTGCATTTATTGTCGCTGACAAAGTGACACTTGTGACAATGGCTGCCGGCTCGGACAAGGCTGCAAAATGGGAGTCTAAAGGTGACGGAACATACACCATAGAGGAGACCACAAAAGATACCCATGGAACAACAATAACGCTTCATTTGAAAAAAACTGAAAAAGATGACCAGGATTTTACCCAGGAATACACCATCCGTAATATTGTCAAGCAGCACTCTGATTTTGTAAGTTATCCGATTGTTATGAATGTTGAAAAAGTTGAGCCCATACCGGAAAACGAGCAGATCCTTGATAAGGACAATAAGCCTGTGGGAGAGACAACAAGAAAGGTCATAAAAGATGACACCTTAAACTCCATGAAAGCCATATGGGCAACAGATAAAAAGGATGTTACTGATGAGGAGTATGAAGAGTTCTTCAAGCATATAAGCCATGACTGGAATTCGCCCATGGAACGCCTCCACATGAAGTTTGAGGGAACCACCGAATACTATGCACTATTATACATTCCTTCTAAAGCGCCTTTTGACCTTTTCCAGCAGGATCGGAAGAACGGCATGCAGCTTTACTGCAAGCGCGTTTTTATAATGGATGACTGCAAGGAGTTGATACCGGAATACCTGGGCTTTATCCATGGCGTTGTTGATGCACCTGATTTGAACCTGAACATCAGCCGTGAGATTTTACAGCAGGATCATCTTGTTAGAAACATTCGAAAGAACCTTGTTAAAAAGATTTTCAGCCTATTGGAAGGTATGGATAAGGAGAAATATGATACTTTCTATAAAGAGTTTGGCCAGGCTATCAAGGCGGGTATGCCTTCCGATTTTGAGAACAAAGACAAAATTTCCCACCTGTTGCGATACAAGACAACAAAGTCCGGCGACAAACTGGTGTCCCTGAAGGAATATATCGCCAATATGGGGGCAGAACAAAAAGAGATTTACTATATTACCGGCGACAATTTCGCGGCCCTTTTAAACAGCCCTCACCTGGAAGCTCTGAAGGATAAAGATTATGAAGTTCTGTTAATGACGGAGCCTGTGGATGAGTGGGTTGTTCAGTCATTGACCGAGTATGAGGGAAAGAAGCTGAAAAGTGCGGAAAAAGGAGACCTTGAACTGGACAAGGTTGATGAAAAGAAAAAAGACAGTTACACAGAGCTGTTTGACTTTATAAAAAGCAAGCTTAATGAAAAGGTTAAGGATGTAAAGCCGTCAACACGCCTTAAAGATTCTGTTGCATGCCTTTCAGGTGAGGATTTTGGCATGAGCGCCTATATGGAAAAGATTATGAAAGCATCAGGCCAGAATATGCCTAGCCCCAAAAGGGTGCTCGAACTGAATATGGAGCATCCTGTCCTTGAGAAGTTTAAAAAGATGATGGAAACAGATACAACAAATCCTGCTTTAAAGGACTACAGCGAGTTGCTTTTTGACCTGGCTATAATAAGCGAGGGCGGGAAAGTGGAAAATCCCGCCGGATTTTCAAAAGCGATCGGTGACCTGATGTCAAATGCCATGGGAGATAAATAGAAAAGAATTCAGGAAGAGGAAGGATTTGGGGATTAAAGGATAAAATCAAGAAATTAAGATTGATAGAATTCCTTCAATTCTTCAATCCCCAAATCCCCTAATTCAGAACATCTTCAAATGTACCTTCCTGGTTCTGGGGCCGTCAAACTCACAGAAGAATATTCCCTGCCATGTGCCTAATACTATCTGGCTGTTCTCAATCGCAACAAGCTCTGAGGCCCCCACAAGGGTGGATTTAATATGGGCTGCGGAATTTCCCTCCATGTGCCGGTATCCATCGTCCCAGGGGGCAAGCTTGTCCAATGCCATCTCAATATCTTTTTTCACATTCGGGTCGGCACTTTCATTAATTGTAATGGCTGCTGTTGTATGGGGGATAAATAGCATGCACAGGCCCGTTTCAATACCGGCTTTCCTGATTTTGTCATTTACATGGGACGTTATATCTATAAACTGTGTTCTGGATAGAGATTTGACTGTAATTATCATCAAGACCTCCTTTTAGGCAAAAAGAGCCCTGGTTATAATTTTACCAGAGCCCCTTTTTGTTGATAATAATTTAAGAGAAGATTGCTTATCTATACACATCCAGTCGGTTTAGGAAGACCAGCCATTTTACAAGCTCCTTTGCCGGGGCCTGAAGGGAACAACTCGTAAATGTGTTTCAGCTTAAATTTTGTAAGCTTTGAAAGTACTCTAACCATTGGAGCTATACCGTTTTTCTTGTAGTAGTCCTGAAGAATGTTAATTAATTGCCAATGCTCTTCATTGAGCTCGTCAATACCCTCCTCTTTTTTACACCATTGCACCCATTCAGGGCAGTAGTCTTCAAAAGATTCGATAAAACCGTCTTCATCAATTGTAAATGTTTTTCCTCCAAATTCAGCAGTTGCCATACTAATAACCCTCCTTATAAAATATTATTTGCTATAGGAATTTCACCCATAAATTTTTTTGTCACATTTGTCACAAAAGAGAAAATTTAAACCAAAATACCATTATTGTCAACAATAAAAAGGTCTAAAATTTTTATATGTGTTATCAGCCAATTTGAGAATAAGTTCAAATTTTGGCCTTTTGGGTTCCGGCCTTTCCTGCTATTCGGGGTTTGTCCTGGTTAGATTAATTTGTCTGTATATTTGCTTTTGAATATCTCTTCCTGTTCATCAAGGATTTTGTTTAAAATCCTCATGCCAGTTAAGGGATTCATTATAACACACCGCAGAACAACAATTTCATTTTCAGGATTATTGTTTATCATCAGCAATGTACGGGACACGAAACTATTACCAGCCTCTCTTTGCATCCTCTGGACCGCCCTGTTTATTTTGTTTAGATTTTCATTAACGTTTTTTATCTCGTCGCTGTTTCCGTCAAACAGCTTCTGTTGCATGGAAGGAGGACATATCCGGTATGTTAAAAGGTTTAGTTCCGGAGGGGTCATAAGCTGGAATAATTCTCTTTTTTCAATCTCCTTTGCAAGTTCTTTAGCTGTTTCAATTCCATGTTCAATAAGCAGTGCATATCCTTTGCTTCCCATTATTTTTAATGCACTGTCCAGAATCAGGGAGTTCGCCTCCCTTGATCCTGAAAGGGTTTTTATCCCCAGATCCACAGAGCCTTGGCGGATCACATAATTTGCATGATACTCCACATTGTTCAAAATAGTTGGGTTTTTAAAATATACCATTCCACAGGTCATGGGCATGTAAAACTGTTTGTGACCGTCTATTGTCACAGAGTCGGCAAGCTCAATACCATCAAGCAGGTGCTTGTATTTTTCACTCATCAATGTGGGACCGCCAAAAGCAGCATCCGCATGGAAGTGAATCTGGTTCTCACCTGCAATTTCACCAATTTTTCTAAGAGGGTCAACTGTTCCGGTCTCAGTTGCTCCAACAATTCCCACAATGGCAATAATTTTTGTTTTGCCTTGTTTTTTAACTTTTTCAATTGCCTTTTTAAGGCAATTGATATCGATCCGGTTGTTTTTATCCAAATTAATGGGGATTATATTTTGATTTCCAATTCCCAGGATCCCGCCTGCTTTTCTGAGTGAAAGTCGATCGTAGCCATGT